>JAQUQS010000037.1 GCA_028715965.1 Candidatus Omnitrophota bacterium
ACCCACTTGCCGCGATAGACCAGCAGGTCATAACGACGTCGAGTTTCGACGACAGGGGCAACGCGCTCGAACAGGACATACTAAGGTACTATTACGAAGATGCCTCGTTCATGTTCGGCGAGGCGCAACATATAACCAATGCTGGCCACGACATTCATGACAGGGCGGCCAGCTCGGCCATAACCAGCTACAGTGACGCCGGCCTGACGGCGGTAACCGGCAGACAGGAGATCGATTACCTGAGCTATGACAGGTACGGTAACGCCCTCAGCCAGCGGATCAGAAAATACACGGTCGATGAAGCTACCGGAGAAGCAACGGTATACGCTGGGTACAGCGAGATAACGAACGTGTACGGGGACCCGGTGGCCCAGAGACGCGGTAACGCCACTGAAACGACCGCTATTACATATAATTCAGGGGACGTAAAGACCGGCAGGACGGTCACGATATCGAGCAATTTTACGAGCACCGGACACGCCCAGAACCAGACTATAACCGCCTACGTAATGGATGGCGCGGCGGAAAAACTCACAAAGGTGACCGATATAGTTAACGAGAACATCAATAACAGGGGCGACGCGGGCACTCAGAGGATAACGGTAAGCCAGACCGACGCTGATGGGCTGAATCCCGAGGTCATAAGTTACCAGGTCCTTACCAATCGCGATCATGACGCGCAGCATAATGTCATAAACCAGGAGATATTCACATATACGGAAGAAGGCGGGACATTACTGGACGTACAGGAGATCAGGAACTCAAGCTACCATTCGAGTGGGGTAGCGATACAGCAACGAATAGCGACATATTCCAATATAGGTAAGACCGAGCTTCTGGACGTAAAAACAATAGTTAACGAGAATATCGACGCGGACGGGAACGTGGGTACGACCACCATAACCAAATACGCATCGAGGCTCGGGACGGACGTTATGGCGGGAGCGATAAACCCGGATCCACTTGCCGCGATAGACAAACAGGTCATAACGACGTCGAGTTTCGACGACAGGGGTAACGCGCTAGAGCAGAACATACTGAAATATTACTATGAAAGCGGATCTTTTGTCTTCGGCGAAGCCCAGCATGTAAGAAATTCCGGACACGATATACATGATCGAACGGCAAATTCGACTATAACGACATATAGCGATGAATCCATGGCGACCGTTACGAGCAGGCAAGACATAGAATACCTGAGCTATGACAGGTATGGTAACGCTCTAAGCCAGCGTATCATGAAATACACGGTCGATGAAGCGACCGGAGAAGCGACGGTATACTCAGGGTACAGCGAAATAACGAACGTGTACGGTGACCCGGCGGCTCAAAGAAGAGGAAACGCGACATTAACGACAGTTGTTACATATAGCTCAAGTGACATAAAGACCGGCAGGACGGTCACGGAGTCAAGTAACTTTACGAGCGCCGGACATGCCCAAAATCAGACTATAACCGCCTATGTGATGGACGGAGCGGTGGAGAAGCTCACGAAGGTGACCGATATTGTTAACGAGAACATAAACAACCGCGGTGACGTGGGCACACAGAGGATAACGGTGAGCCAGACGGACGCTGATGGGCTGGATCCCGAGGTCATCAGTTACCAGGTGCTCACGAACAGGAGCTACGACGCGCAGCATAATGTCATAAACCAGGAGATATTCACATATACGGAAGAAAGCGGAACACTCCTGGACGTACAGGAGATCAGGAACTCCAGCTACCATTCAAGCGGGGTAGCAATGCAACAGACGATCGCAACATATTCCAATACAGCTAAGACCGAGCTTCTGGACGTAAAGACGATAGTTAACGAGAATATCGATGCCGACGGCAACGTTGGCACTACCACAATTACCAAATATTCGGCCAGGCTCGGAACGGACGTTATGGCCGGGGCGATAAACCTGGACCCACTTGCCGCGATAGACAAACAGGTCATAACGACGTCGAGTTTCGACTCCAGGGGCAACGCGCTCGAACAGGACATATTGAAATATTACTATGAAAGCGGATCTTTCGTATTCGGCGAAGCCCAGCATATAGTGAACGCCGGCCATGACATCCATGATCGAACGGCAAATTCGACCATAACGACATACAGTGATGAATCTATGGCGACCGTTACGAGCAGGCAAGACATAGAATACCTGAGCTATGACAGGTACGGTAACGCTCTAAGCCAGCGTATCATGAAATACACGGTCGATGAAGCTACCGGAGAAGCGACGGTATACGCGGGTAAGAGCGAGATAACGAACGTGTATGGAGACCCGGCGGCACAAAGAAGGGGGAATGCGACAGAAACGATCACAATCGCATATAACTCAAGCGACATAAAGACCGGTAGGACGGTCACGGTATCGAGCAATTTCACGAGCGCCGGACACGCCCAGAACCAGACTATAACCGCCTATGTGATGGACGGAGCGGTGGAAAAGCTCGCCAAGGTGACCGATATAGTTAACGAGAACATAAATAACCGCGGCGACGCGGAAACGCAGAAGATAACTCTTCGCCAAACGGACGCCGACGGACTGAATCCGGAGGTAGTAAGTTATCAGGTGCTCACGAACAGGAACTATGATGCTCAGCACAACATATTGAATCAGGAAATATTTACATACACGGAAGAAGCCGGGACGCTCCTGGACGTACAGGAAATACGCAATTCGGGCTATCATTCAAGCGGCGCTGTAATGCAACAGGTGATAGCGACATATTCCAACGCGGACAAGACGGCATTACTGGATGTAAAAACGATAACGAACGATAATATTGATGTAAATGGTAACGCGGGCCAGACTACCATAACCAAGTATTCGGCGAGGCTTGGTACGGACCTTATGACCGGAGCAATAAACCCGGACCCGGAGACCGCGATAGACAAGCAGGTCATAACGACGTCGAGTTTTGACGACAGGGGTAACTCACTCGAGCAAGACATACTGAAATATTACTACGACGACGGGGCATTCAAGTTCAGCGAGGCTCAGCATATCGTAAGCGCAGGCCATGATATCCACGACAGAGCGGCAAACTCAGCAATAACGAGTTACCGTGATGAAACTATGTCAACCGCCACAAGCCGGCAAAACATAGAATACCTGAGCTATGACAGGTATGGTAACGCACTCAGCCAGAAAGTAAGCAAATACACGGTAGATGAAGCGACCGGCGAGCCAACCGTATATGCCGGATACAATGAGATAACCAATGTATATGGCAATGGGGTCGCACAGAGGCGAGGGAACGCCACCCAGACGACCAGTATCACATATAACTCAAGTGACATAAAGACCGGCAGGGCGGTCACGGAGTCAAGTAACTTCACAACTGCGGGACACGCCAAGAACCAGACAATTACCACCTATGTCATGGACGGAGCGGTAGAAAAGCTCACCAAGATAACAACGATAGTCAACGAGAACATAAATAACCGCGGTGACGCGGAAACGCAGAAAATAACCATAAAACAAACAGATGAGGACGGCCTGAACATCGAGGCTATAAGCTACCAGGTGCTTACGAATAGGAGCTATGACGCACAACATAACATACTTAACCAGGAGATATTCACATATACGGCGGAAGGCGGGACATTACTGGACGTACAGGAAATACGCAACTCCGGGTATCATTCTAGCGGAGCGGTACTAGCTCAGGTGATAGCTACATATTCCGACAAGAACAAGACCGACCTGTTGGATCTAAAAACGATCGTTAATGATGATATCGATGTCAATGGTAACGTGGGAAAAACTACGATAACCAAGTATTCCTCCAGGCTTGGAACGGACGTTATGGCCGGGGTGATAAACCCGGACCCGGCTACCGCGATAGACAAGCAGGTCATAACGACATCAAGTTTCGACGACAGGGGTAACTCGCTTGAGCAGGACATATTGAAATATTACTACGACGACGGGGCATTCAAGTTCAGCGAGGCCCAGCATATAGCGAGCACGGGGCATGATATACATGATAGGGCCACAAACTCGGTCATAACCAGTTTCAATGAAGAAGCCATGACCTCGGTAACGGGCAGGCAGGATATAGCGTATCTGAGCTATGACAGGTATGGTAACGCGCTTAGCCAGAAAGTAAGTAAATACACCGTAGACGAGGCAACCGGAGAGGCAACAGTATATGCCGGGTACAATGAGATAACGAACGTATATGGCGACGTAGTGGCCCAGAAACGCGGGAACACCACCCAGACTACCACGGTCACCTATAATTCCTCGGACGTGAAGACCGGAAGGACGGTCACCGTATCGAGCAATTTTACGAGCGCTGGATATGCTCAGGAGCAGACTATAACCAGTCATATTATGGATGGAGCGACGGAAAAGCTCACCAAGATAACGATGATAATCAATGAGAACATAAATAACAGGGGAGACGCGGAAACGCAGAAGATAACGGTAAGCCAGACCGACTCGAGCGGACTTAACGCCGAGGTCGTAAGCTACCAGGTGCTTACCAATAGGAGCTACGACGCGCAGCATAACATACTGAACCAGGAGATATTCACATACACGGAAGAAGCCGGGACGCTTCTTGACGTACAGGAGATCAGGAATTCGGGCTATCATTCGAGCGGGGTAGCTATGCAGCAGACGATAGCGACGTATTCCGACGCTAACAAGACCCATCTTCTGGACGTAAAGACGATCGTTAATGAAAATATCGACGCCGATGGTAACGTGGGAACGTCGACCATAACCAAGTATTCCGCCAGGATCGGGTCGGACATAATGATCGGGACGATAAACCCGGACCCACTGGCCGCGATAGACAAACAGGTCATAACGACGTCAAGTTCCGACGACCGGGGCAACGCGCTCGAGCAGGACATACTGAAATATTACTATGATAATGGAACTTTCAAGTTCAGCGAAGCCCAGCACATAGTAAACGCGGGGCACGACATTCATGACAGGGCGGCAACCTCGATCATAACCAGCTATGATGATGAAACCATGACCTCGGTAACGGGCAGTCAGCAGATAGAGTTCCTGAGCTATGACAGGTACGGTAATGCGCTCAGTCAGAAAGTGAGTAAATACGCGGTAGATGAAGCAACCGGCGAAGCCACGATATACACCGGGTACAGCGAGATAACGAACGTGTATGGCGACGCCATAGCAGAGAGGCGCGGAAATGCCACCCAGACGACCACGGTGACCTATAATTCCTCGGACGTGAAGACCGGAAGGACGGTCACCGTATCGAGCAACTTCACGGCTATCGGATACGCCAAGGACCAGACGATAACAAGTTACGCCATGGACGGGGCGGTAGAAAAGCTCACCAAGATAACGACAATAGTCAATGAGGACATCAATAACAGGGGTGACGCGGGCACGCAGAAGATAACGGTCAGCCAGACGGACGCTGATGGGCTTAATCCCGAGGTCGTAAGCTACCAGGTGCTCACCAATAGGAGCTACGACGCGCAGCACAACATACTGAACCAGGTCATATTCACTTATACGGCAGAAGGCGGAACATTACTGGACGTACAGGAAATACGGAACTCGAGCTATCATTCGAGCGGGGTAGCCTGCGGGCAGACGATAGCAACATATTCCGATACTGGCAGGACCCAGCTTCTGGACGTAAAGACGATCGTTAACGGGGATATCGACGCGGACGGTAACGTGGGTACAAGCACGATAACCAAGTATTCGGCGAGGCTGGGTACCGACCAGATGGCCGGAGAGGTCAATCCGGACCCGGCTACCGCGATAGACAAACAGGTCATAACGACGTCGAGTTTCGACGAACGGGGCAACTCGCTCGAGCAGGACATACTGAAGTATTACTATGACGACGGCACATTCAAGTTCAGCGAAGCCCAGCATATAGTGAACGCGGGGCACGACATACATGACAGGGGCGCGAGTTCGGTTGTTACGTCATATAGTGACGAGGCCATGACCACAGTAACGGGTAGTCAGCATATAGAATACCTGAGCTATGACAGGTACGGTAACGCGCTCAGTCAGAAAGTAAGTAAATACGCGGTAGACGAGGCGACCGGCGAAGCCACGATATACACCGGGTACAGCGAGATAACGAACGTGTATGGCGACGCCATAGCAGAGAGGCGCGGAAATGCCACCCAGACGACCACGGTAACCTATAATTCCTCGGACGTTAAGACCGGCAGGACGGTCACCGTATCGAGCAACTTCATAAGCGCCGGATACGCCAAGAACCAGACCATAACGAGCTACGTCATGGACGGCGCGACGGAGAGGCTCACCAAGATAACGACGATACTCAATGAGAACATAAATAACAGGGGTGACGCGGGCACGCAGAAGATAACGGTCAGCCAGACCGACTCGAACGGGCTTAACCCCGAGGTCGTAAGCTATCAGGTGCTGACCAATAGAAGCTACGACGCGCAGCATAACATACTGAACCAGGTCATATTCACTTATACGGCGGAAGGCGGAACGCTACTGGACGTACAGGAGATCCGAAACTCGAGCTATCATTCGAGCGGGGTAGCCACACAGCAGACGATAGCAACGTATTCCGATACCGGCAGGACCCAGCTTCTGGACGTAAAGACGATCGTTAACGGGGATATCGACGCGGACGGTAACGTGGGAACGTCCACTATAACCAAGTATTCGGCGAGGCTGGGTACCGACCAGATGGCCGGAGAAATCAATCCGGACCCGGCTACCGCGATAGACAAACAGGTCATAACGACGTCGAGTTTCGACGACCGGGGCAACGCGCTCGAGCAGGACATACTGAAATATTACTACGACGACGGGGCATTCAAGTTCAGCGAGGCCCAGCATATAGCGAGCACGGGGCATGACATCCATGACCGTGCGGCGACCTCGGTCATAACCAGCTACAGCGACGTTGCCATGACGACCCAGACGGGTAAACAGGATATTACATTCTCGAGCTACGACAGATACGGTAATGTGCTTACACAAGTGGTCAGGAAATACGCGGTAGATGAAGCGACCGGCGAGGCCACATTATACGCCGGCAAGAACGAGATAACGAACGTGTATGGTGACCCCATAGCAGAGAGGCGCGGGAACGCCACCCAGACGACCACGGTAACCTATAATTCCTCGGACGTGAAGACCGGAAGGACGGTCACCGTATCGAGCAACTTCACTGCTATCGGATACGCCAAGGACCAGACGATAACAAGTTACGCCATGGACGGGGCGGTAGAAAAGCTCACCAAGATAACGACGATAGTCAATGAGGACATCAATAACAGGGGTGACGCGGGCACGCAGAAGATAACGGTCAGCCAGACGGACGCTGATGGGCTTAATCCCGAGGTCGTAAGCTACCAGGTGCTCACCAATAGGAGCTACGACGCGCAGCACAACATACTGAACCAGGTCATATTCACTTATACGGCAGAAGGCGGAACATTACTGGACGTACAGGAAATACGGAACTCGAGCTATCATTCGAGCGGGGTAGCCTGCGGGCAGACGATAGCAACATATTCCGATACTGGCAGGACCCAGCTTCTGGACGTAAAGACGATCGTTAACGGCGACATCAACACCGACGGTAACGTGGGTACAAGCACGATAACAAAGTATTCGGCGAGACTGGGAACGGACCAGGTGACCGGGGCGATAAACCCGGACCCGGCTACCGCAATAGACAAACAGGTCATAACGACGTCAAGTTTCGACGACAGGGGCAACGCGCTCGAGCAGGACATACTGAAGTATTACTATGACGACGGCACATTCAAGTTCAGCGAAGCCCAGCATATAGTGAACGCGGGGCACGACATACGCGACAGAGCCGCGAGTTCGATTGTTACGTCATATAGTGATGAGGCCATGACGTCGGTAACCGGCAGTCAGGTGATAGAGTACCTGAGCTACGACAGGTATGGTAACGCTCTCAGTCAGAAAGTAAGTAAATACGCGGTAGACGAGGCAACCGGCAAGGCCACAGTATACACCGGTTACAGCGAGATAACGAACGTGTATGGCGACCCCATAGCCGAGAGACGCGGAAATGCCACCCAGACGACCACGGTAACTTATAATTCCTCGGACGTTAAGACCGGAAGGACGGTCACCGTATCGAGCAACTTCACGGCTATCGGATACGCCCAGGACCAGACTATAACAAGCTACGTCATGGACGGCGCGACTGAGAGGCTCACCAAGATAACGACGATAGTCAATGAGAACATAAATAACCGTGGCGATGCGGGCACCCAGAGGATAACGGTCAGCCAGACCGACTCGAACGGGCTTAACCCCGAGGTCGTAAGCTACCAGGTGCTCACCAATAGGAGCTACGACGCGCAGCATAACATACGGAACCAGGAGATATTCACTTATACGGCGGAAGGCGGAACGCTACTGGACGTACAGGAGATCCGGAACTCGAGCTATCATTCGAGCGGGGTAGCCACGCAGCAACGAATCGCGACGTATTCCGACGCGGGGAAAACCAGCCTACTGGATGTAAAGGTGGTAGTTAACGGCGACATCAACACCGACGGTAACGTGGGTACAAGCACGATAACCAAGTATTCGGCGAGGCTAGGTACCGACCAGATGGCCGGAGAGATCAATCCGGACCCGGCTACCGCGATAGATAAACAGGTCATAACGACGTCGAGTTTCGACGAGCAGGGCAACGCGCTCGAGCAGGACATACTGAAATATTACTATGATAATGGAACTTTCAAGTTCAGCGAAGCCCAGCATATAGTTAACGCGGGACACGACATACATGACAGGGTCGCGAGTTCGGTTGTTACGTCATATAGCGACGAAGCTATGACATCGGTAACCGGCAGTCAGGTGATAGAGTACCTGAGCTACGACAGGTATGGTAACGCTCTCAGGCAGAAAATAAGTAAATACGCGGTGGACGAAGGGACCGGCAAGGCCACAGTATACACCGGTTACAGCGAGATAACAAACGTGTATGGTGACGCCATAGCAGAGAGGCGCGGGAACGCCACCCAGACGACCACGGTAACCTATAATTCCTCGGACGTTAAGACCGGAAGGACGGTCACCGTGTCGAGTAACTT
>JAQUQS010000038.1 GCA_028715965.1 Candidatus Omnitrophota bacterium
CTCTTCCGATCTTAAAAAAAAGCGGCCCGCAGGCCGCTTTTTTACCCTTTCTGGTTCTGGCTTTGAAATAAAAGGGGGGTGTGGTGGTACGGTACGTCATCTGTACCTGAGGTCGAGTAGCTTGGTTGTCTGGTGATTAGTGTATAGTGTAGCGGTGGTCTATGGTTGTTCGAGTAGTAGGGCTGGCCGTGGGTTGTATAGTGAGCGGTGGTAGTATGTAAAGGCCGGTAGTTTTGATGTCGTGTAGTAGGTTTGGGTGGCTGTAATGAAAATTGGGGGGCTTGTAATGGTTGGTTGTATAGGTTGATGTGGTAATGGCGGGTCGGGGCGGGCCATGGCGTGCCACGGCCCGCCTGGTTGTTGGTTATTATTGGCCGGTGGTGATGGTTTGCTTGATATTACCTGAGTAGTATATTACCGGCTATGATTGTTTACGGTGTTTGATGATGCAAGATATATCGCCACATGTGGGCTGCTGCCGGCCGGGGATTAGCTGGTAAGGCTTAGAGCATATAGGACATTTGGCGATTGCCTGATCATCTATGGTTACTCGTCGGTGTTTTCTAGCTGTCTTTCCCATATATCAGCGCATGACCTCCTTTGTAGTCGTTGACATAATGTATTGGCGATTGTGAAAAAACAACGCTGTGCGTTGTGGTAGTCTAAAAACGGCCCCCATAACCATTGTAGCAGGGGTGGTAGTGAATATAGTAATTGTTCCTCGATGTCGAGGTATTTCTCTAAGTTGGCGACACGAAGTTGACAGCCGGTTTGATTGTCAATG
The DNA here is from genome assembly GCA_028715965.1 of Candidatus Omnitrophota bacterium. Taxonomy (NCBI): domain Bacteria; kingdom Pseudomonadati; phylum Candidatus Omnitrophota; species Candidatus Omnitrophota bacterium. The sequence continues at coordinate 785 of JAQUQS010000038.1, forward strand.
GATAGGTCAATAAAAAGTGATAGTGCTGTGCCTCCCATGACGCCACGGCGCATGCTTTCTAGGCTTAGTGCTGCCCCTATAATGAACATTGGCGACTTGAACATTAGCATAGTTAGGGTTTTGCCTCCTGCTGTATGGCTCGAAGATGTTTGATTGATAGGTATTCATAGGTTCGCCTGATGGGTAGGGGTATGAAGTATCGTTTCGGCGGTCGACGTATAGGCGTGGCTGGTGGTGTTTTGGTTATGCCTTGTATGTGCATAGCTCTTTATATATGGCTACGTTGGTTCGGCCGGCTATTGCGAAGTCTCTGAAAGCCCCTTGTGAGTAAATGGCAATCCAGCCTAGTTGTTGGTTGACGGCCTCTAAGTGTGGTAGTAGCTCATCCTCTAGTAGATTGATGGCCAAGTATGCAGAATGGAAGTCTTTCTGTCTTATGGCTAAGAAGGCTCCAAGGCCGGCTGACTGTATGGCTTCCTCCTCAATGAATTGTATAAAGGTTATGGCCTCCATGACGGTCATAACGCCCTCTATAACCGGCATTACCCATGCCATGTTGTAACCTCCTAGACTACGTTACCGGGCCGGCGGGTCCTGATGGTGTAATAGGTGTCATTATATTTATGTGTGCGGTAAAGGTCCAGCCGGCCAGTTGGTGATGGCCTTGTTAATTTCCTCCGTGATATGTTCTAAAAAAGCGTCGGTATCTTTGGTTTGGTAGTCGCAGCGTGGACACTTGAAGCCGGTACTGGTTCGGTACTGGTCGAGGATGGTTAAAGTAGCGTTGTAGTCCTGTGCGTTGCTGCCGCTTCTGGTTAGTGATACTCGCATAGCGGGCAAGTTGCCGGCGGCTTGTTGTGCGTTGGTTGATGCCGGCGGTGTCCTGAATTTAGCCGGTATCGGTGTCGGTGTTGGTATCTTTTGTTGGGCTTGTTCTTTTTGTTCTGGCTTCATTTCGGATAGCCTCACGCCTGAGATATAAAATTTGTGGTTTCCGTGCCTAAAAACGGCCCTCTAGGATGGACAAGAGAGGCCCTAAAAGGCGTCGTGAATAGTAATCTACGTCTGGAAGTGGTCAAAGTGAAAGTCCTCCGGTGTTGTGTCGGGTTCCTCGTCGGTATACTCGTATGTATCGACGGATATTTTCTGGTCTAGGTGTATCATGTGTAGTATGGTGGCCATATCGGCCATGCTGCCGGTGGGTACTAAAACTCGCAAGTTCTCACAATGTTTAGATAGCTCCTTTAGTTGCGAGGCGGTGCGGTCTAGGCCGATTTCCCGGTTGGTTTTTAGTTCGCACTCAAATAATATACCTCTGTGGTAGTAGGCTAGGTCGAGGTATGCGCTGCCTCGTTTTAGGTTAATGCTGCGGTCGGTATCGGGTAGGTGTAGGTGAGCGACGTTGTAGCGTGTGATGCCTCGTTTTTTGAGTGATTGACAGTAGTGGAATAGGGCCTTGTGGTGCATACTTTCCCTGACGTCGGTAAATAACTCAAAGCTGATGCGCCGGCCGGCTTGGCTGACACTAACGATGCCGTATGGTGTCGAGAGCGTATAGGTGTCGGCTGAAAATGTTCCGGGTTGCATTAAGCCTCCCTCTGTTTTACATAATTATAGTGTTACTATAGGATAGCCGGATGCCGGCGATATTGTCAATAGGGCGGGCCCGGCCGGCACCGGCCGGATCCGGCCGGTTAGTATTCGCTGTGGCCGATGACTTGTTGTTGTTGGGTGGGCCAGTATACCCATGGGTTGCCGGATAATTCCAGCGAACGCCAGAATACCCACGGGTTCATGGGGCCGTAATCGGGTATTGAGTCGAAGAATATCGTATTTTTCGGCCCTGCTGCGCTGCTGCTTGGTACTGGTGATTGAAGATAGTTCGGGGCTATCAGGGTTAGTGTCCACTCGTCAATTTTGGTTTCCTTGAAGTTGATGAAGTAGGGCGGCTGTTGGTGATATGGGTTGCCGTCAAGTGGTGGTAGTGGGTCTATCTTGTATAGTAGGCCGTCGGCTCTCCTGTGTCCTGAGATATAATGCCAGTTGTCATTGTATGATTGGTTTAGTTGCTGGCCACCAACGAACATCCATATCCAGAATGATGGCCGAAGCTGAATGTATTGGTGTAGCTCTAGCCGGATGAAGCTAGTAAATCCCCTTGAGGATGGCCACCAACCGGACAGGTTGGTGGTAATGACGTATGATGTGGCTGTGGTGTTTACTGCTTCTAGTAGGTAGTTGGCGTTGCCTAGGTGTTCAAAGTAGGCTATAAAGCCATGCAGCCACGATGATGAAAGGAATATTCGTTTTACCTCTAGGGGGTCTCCTGCTGCGTCGGTAACAATCATGCAAAGGTCGGTCGGTATAGGGTGAACTGTGCCTTTTGTGGCTAGGTCGTGAATGTCGAGGCTTATTGCTAGGGATTTTCCTGATAGCAGTTTAGTATCGCTGCGGCCGTGTGGTGGTTGGTATGATATGAACTGATATTCGTTTTTTAGCCGTTGTTTGTTTGGTCGTGGTAGTTGGCTATATCGCTGAACGGCCCTAGTAAAGCGTTGGCGTTGTAGGGCCGTGGCCTTGCTTCCCGGGTGCATGACATCGGCCGGTGTTAGTATCTTTCGCCGGCACGTGATAACGTCGCCGCTCTTTAGCGACTGAGAGTATATGCCGGTATTGCTGGCTTGTGGGCGTTTTGTTCCTATCGTTACTCTTGCCATATCTCTAATAAGTTTTGATCTAAACTGCGGGGAGGGGCTTTGCCCCTCCCCGCTTGGTAAATTATGCAGCTATATTATATAGGTCGATGAAAGCTAGGTTTAAGTAGCGGTCAATTCGATGCACTCATGGCCGGCTGCCAGAACTGCCGATTGGGCGGCCCTGATTACGCTTTCATATCCTGAGGCTGACAATACGAAATCATATGTTTCGTCCTCGACGGTCTGTGAAACAGGGATGTCGCCGTATTCGTCGGAATAGCGACGCCATGTGATAAAGCTGGTGTCGACCTTGGTAATCTCTAGCTTGGCGTCCTCGACTGGTACAACGTCGTCATAGTCTACATGAGAAGTGGCGACGGCTGCGTCGGTCATGTCGTAGTAGACAGCGCCGTTGATGTGGTCAATCTCTAGGCTTTCAAGCTGCGTGTATACGCCGTCGCCCTCGGAAATATCAAGGGTTTCGATTACTACGCTGCCGAAGTCTATCGGCCGGTAGGCGGTACGGAGCGCGGCCGCTATTGTTGCGGCTGCGGGTATCGAACTCTCGCCACCGGGGACGGTGTAAAGAACCTCCCTCGTTACTGTGCGGCCGCCGGCGGTGTAGGATATTAGTAGCTTGTCGCCGGCCGCTATTGCTGAACCTAGGTCTTTGGCTCCGTCTGTCTTGGTGATTGCCGATGGAATACGAACGTCGCCCATGGCTAGGTCGATGTAGGCATCCATGGTTTCATCTGCGCCGTCTGCGGTAAAGGTTAGGCTGCCGATCTTTACCGGGCTATAGCCTAGAGAAAAAGCGTGGGCCGTTGGTACGGGGTTAAGGTCTTGTCGGGTTGTTGAAGCTGACGCCACCTGCTTAATCCCCATGATGGGGTCGATGGGGGTTTCCTCGCCGGAGCATGCCGCTTGCTGCCAGCGTTTGACCATAAGGTTAAAGCCTGACATAACGAGGCCGGTTGCTAGGTAGCTGTATGCCAGTCGCTGCAAGCTGTGTAGAATGTGCCACTTGTCGATGGCGTTCGAGAAGTGGTTTCTGACAACCTGCTGCATGGTGGTTTTCGGGTTCGAGGGGATAACGTATTTGCGGCGATACTGCCGGCCTTTCCACTTAGCAAAGACGCCGGCTTTTCCGGCTTGGCCGGAATACTCATCGCCGAAGATGTTGATTATTTTTACCATCTGTCAATTTCCTCCTTGGTTGGTATTTTTGAATGTGGAATGAGATAGCTGGATAAGAAACGAAGTATCGTTAGAATTTTTTGTTTTTCTTTTCTACCTATCACCTCCTTTTTATTCTGGTGGTGGTGGGTGGTCAAAGCCAGAACCAGAAAGGGTAAAAAAGCGGCCTGCGGGCCGCTTTTTTTTATATAAACTAAGTGAGCAGCCCCGCTCCCCCCCCGCTCACCACCTCTTTTTTTCCATTGGGGCGGGGGTCGTTTTCCTGCCTCTATGATGATGCTAGACTACGATAAAATGATATGTCAAGTACCTTTTGAAAGAAAAAAGGGGATTGATAGAGATTTAGAGGGTATGAACGCTTGTCAATGGGTCTGGTTGGGTCGTGTTGTCAATTTGCCGGGTGGGGGGCGTAAGAAAAACAAAAAAATCGCCGTTTTTACTATTCTTAGTAGTGGTATGAATAATGGAGATAGGGAGTTTATCGGGAGAATAGGGGGAATCCCCCCCTCACCACACCGGGGCCTTTCCTCACCAAATTTTGGCTCCGGACCCGTTCTAGCCAGCTTCGCCTAACCAGTTTTAAGACATGGGAGCGGAATGGTCTGTCCTGCAAGGTAGTTACAGTTGTTCCACATGGAGCTGGCCCGCCTTGCAGCTATTCAGTTGTACGCCGAATGGGTGATTGATGATTTCGGCTCCGCATGGTATGGCTATAATGTACCAGCGGTCAGCAAGACGGGCCATAATTTGACATAACTTTTATTATACGACCATGTGCGTCATGGGTGGGTTACGTTTACCTGTTTTCAAGAGTTGACATAGCATATAACGTACGCCCTATGTGCCTGTTTTGCTGTTGTTATAGATGATATATTAGTATCGTGGTGGTTGCAAGGTTACTGGCGGGCGTTCTCGGTCAATGACAGGTATTTAGGGGAAAGGGCGGCGATTGCTTCATCTATTGGTAGCCATTTTTGGCTTAAGGCGTGGTCTGCTTTTGTTAATTCAACGCCATAGTGCGGACAAAGGTGTGCGGTTGACGCCTGTATTAGCCATTCTTTGAGGTCGGGGGCGTTTGGGTGTACGGGGCATGATTGGCCCTCGGGCAAGTTACAGTCGGAAAATTGGAATGGGCAAGTTTTGGCTGGCACTCGGACAAGTATTTTAATGTGGTCTTTGTGGTCGACGACATATCGTGGCATTTGTGGTATGACGTAACAGTCGTCGATTTGCCAGCCGGCCTGTTCTGCGGCGTCGATGGCGTCGGTCGCAATTCTGCTGACCTTTTCCCCTGTGTGTTTATTGGTAACGTCGAAGCAACGTAGTTGCTCGATCTCGGTTTCTGGCATGTGCATGCCTCCTTTTGTCGCTGTTTTATTGCAGCGTTCCTTTTGCGGCGTTTGATGTCTTGGTATAACCGCAAAGCTGCATAGTAGAACTGTGCGACAGGTAGACGCATGCCACCCACTCTGCAGAAAGCCTCCTTTCGTCTGGATAGTAGGGGTTGGTGTGCTGGTATATGATTATATAATCATGTCGGGGCTGGTGTGTATATCCCCCATTAGTAGTGGGTTGACAGTATGGTTTATCATGGTGGTATGATGGGGTCAATTATGAGCGAAGAAATAAAGGCCATACTGGCGGGTATTGCGCCACTAATAGCAATCGTTGTGATAGGGTGTGTTGTGTATAATGCGCTTGAAATGGGCCATGATGGCATGGGTTTGGTGGCTGGTGTAGCGTCGATTGCCGGCTTGGGCGGCTATGAAGTGAAAGAGTGGATATATCGCCGGCGGTCAACAACCACGAAGGATGATGAAGGGAAGTAAGGGCGGGGGTTAAAATGGCCGGTATTCTTTACTGATGCCGGCCAGCGTGGTTGCTGTAATGATGTCCCCTGGGTCGGCGGTTAGTTCCAGATAGTCTAGCCATTGTTCGCTATCAAAGCTGCTCATGTTCTGCCACTTGGCGATCGTGATACCGTTACGGCTGTGTTCTATGTCTTTCAAGGCCGTATGTCTAACGGATATAAGGTGTGCGCCGGCTGCTTGCGGTAAAGGCTGGCCATAAACACGAAATAGCAGGTCTTTGGTATCGTCAACAGTCCATGTAGAGCCTGAATCGGTACTATTAAGCATAACTCCCCTTGGATAAAATGGGGCCTCTTGTCTGAGATAAATAATTATATACGTTGCGCCTCCTCCACCTATAAGATTGGCCTGTATGACATATTCTTGGCCTTTGGTTAGTAGTATTGGGTCAAAAGTGAAAGAATACCACGCAATTTCGGTTTCAGATATGGTTGAGGGTGCTCTAGATATTTCACATAAAGGTGCGCCGGTTGGCTTGTGGTTAATGTCGGCAAGATATAAACGGACATAAAATGGGCCGGTAATGGTTAGCTTACGTTTAAGGGATAGCTGAATATTGTTTGCGTAATAAGAGTATTCCGGCGTGAATGTTTGCGCTCGCCATTTTCCTGAATATGCAAAAGCGTATGATGTAGAAGCGTCGGAAAGCTGATCATAAATGCCGTATGGTAGTGGTGGGGCGGGTGGTGGCTTATAAAGCAGGGTATATTTGATGTGTTCGAGGTATAGCTTCAAAGCTAGTCTGTGCCATGGTAGGGGTTGTTTATGGTCGTCAACTATCCAGTGAGATATGGCATAGCCATCTAAAAAACGCCTCTGAGGTAGTGTGAGGGATTTACGCCAAGCTAGGGCTGATGTGTAAAGTTGGCGGTGTTCAATCTGCTTCTCACTCGCTATAGCTCGTTTAGGCTGTCTCATTCGCCGGATTTGCACGCCGTGTTTCCTCTGGTAGACGGCCGGCCCCTGAGTGCCTATCTTAATATCGCCTGTTATGTTGAGTATCTTTACCATCGTAGTACCACTATATGTTGTGGTATCCTCAGCTCATTATACCACAAGATGTTGTGGTTAGTACCCTAGCTCCTGTTTTCTGGCCTTAAAGGCTGCCTCGCCATGGTCTATCGTGTTGACATCTAGCCGGTATGTCTTGGGTAATGGTTGCCATTGTAGTATATAGCCTTGCCAGAGTGTTAAGGTTTCCAGTTCTGTGGGGTCGGCGATCTCAAAGCCGGCCGGCGGGTATGTGTATATTAGGAAATAGTTATTGATGCCTCCTATGACTACGATTTGCAGTAGTTCGTTGTGTTGGTAAGCGTGATAGCCTTTGTCGGGGTTGGCCCTGTCCATGTAATTAAGCCTGTAGTGTTCGGTATAGGCTTCGAGCTGTGATATTATTGGATAAGGTAACATCGTCTTGAATGGTACTACTTTATAGGTAATCATTTTATCGTAGTCTAGCATACAAGTAAATCGTTTGACTAGGGGGTGAATGGAAAAAAAGAGGTGGTGAGCGGGGGGGGAGCGGGGCTGCTCACTAATTAGTTCCATCGATGAAAATGATGTCGTTAATA
>JAQUQS010000039.1 GCA_028715965.1 Candidatus Omnitrophota bacterium
GCGCGGCTCGGCGGTACTCCTTGTCCTCTTAGGCGCGGCGTTCATACTTAAACGCTAGAGCGGGATACCCACATACAGTTCACGCCTGCCGCTCAGACATGCTGCGGCCGAAGGCTGCTAAAACGCTTTACACCTTGCGCGGCTCGGCGGTACTCCTTGTCCTCTTAGGCGCGGCGTTCATACTTAAACGCTAGACCGGGATCCCCGCATACAGTTCATGCCTGCCGCTCAGACATGCTGCGGCCGATACCTGCTAAAACGCTTTAAACCCCGACTTTCAGAGGACATATCCGTCTTTGTAAGCCTTACAAATATACCGGCTTTTTTACTTCTCAACATAATATGTTAATAATTAGTTAAGGCATCCGCGAGCATTATAATTTATATTAGGAGGGGATATGTTCAGGTCTTTAGCAATAATGATACTATTTAAATATCGTACGGACAACAGGGGAACAACTCTGGTGGAAGTACTGGTAGGGTTCATGCTGGCCGCCATCATCGTCCTGTCCATCATCGCCATCTCCTCCCAGAGCTCCGTCTTCGCTAAAAGGATAGACACCGTCTACATCGCCACCCAGCTGGCCCAGGACCGTTTGAACGTATTGAAAAGAATGGATTTCGCCTTCCTCCCCATCTCGGGTGAGACGAACATTCGGGTGGACGCTTCCGGCAACGTGGACCCGCAAGGCAGGTACACACGAACGACCGAGATCACGGAGAACTATGACAACATATCATCGCTCACAAAAGTTACGGTGACCGTAAAAAGGATAAACATAGGCATATCCGGAACGACCGCAAGCACGCTTGAATATATGGGCGACCCCATAGTCGTCGAAACATTGTTCTCTGACGTTAGCTGAGGATACGACCATGAAGATACTATGTGAAAAGAAAGGGTTCTCGTTCATTGAGATGATGTTCGTCACGGTACTCTCCGCCGTGGTGATATCGGTAATAGTCTCCGCGTGGGTATACTCATACAGGTCCTGGACCTCCGAATCCGAACGCACGGAAATGAGGTTCTCCCTGGCTACGGCGCTCGAGACCATAAGATCCGACCTCAGGCTATCCAGCCTCACACACATATACTTCTACCCCAGCGGCGCCTCCGACTATACCGCCATAAGTATACCCATAGCCATTCCGGACGCGAACGGTTTTTTCACCATAGACCCTGATACCGGCATAACATGGGACAGAACGGTCATCTATCACCTTTACAACGAAACGGACGGGACAAAGACCTTGAGACGCACCGTACTATCGCCCCGGAACAACTCCCTGACGGAGACCCAGCGTTACGCCGAGCTCACGACCGTCACCACTTCCGGCGAAGTTACCACGGGAGGCACCACGGACCGGGATTTCCTCCATAACGTTGACCAGTTCAATGTATCCTCCCTGGCATCCGTCATAGATTTTTACCAGGATTCCTCCACTCCTGTTCGTTCCGCGCGCACCCTTTTCGGCTGGGCGAACATAACCCCCGGCACACATGCGATACGTTTCGAGGTGACCGGAAAGAACCCCCTTTCTTCGGGATATGATATCGGTATCGACAATATCATGATAGAACCCTCGGGCAGTAAACGCGAATTGGAGTATTACAGTTCATCTTACGCGGACGCCGGGAGTTTCTCGTCGGAAGGCGGGACCGTTGCGAACGTTACCGATCCCATATGGGACAACAATAATTATCTAGAGTTCCAGACCGGCGACTACGGCGAGAACGTTTACATAGAGGTCGAGGACCACTATGACCTGTGGCGCGACTCCAGCTTCGATAATGCCGTACTCGACCATACGAAACTGGACGGCACCGACCCGCATATAGCCCTGGATATGCCCGACCTCGACGAACCCGGGCTCATACTGTGGAAAGCGCTTTCACAGGCCGGGGAATCTTCCGGGACCGACGTATCCATGCCCGGCCCGGGCGCGCCTATGATGTTCCGGGTCCTTATACCCGGGGGATCGACATCCTCGGAAGCGGACCTCATACGCGTGAAGTTCAAGGCCCCGGCGAACGATCCCTTAACGATAACCAGGGCATATATAACCCTGGCTGATGCCGCCACAGGAGGGTTCGAAGGTCTCGCGAACCAGGACCCGGCCATCGTGCCCGCGGTCCCGGACTACCACCGCCACCAGGAGATCTTCTTCTCTTCCGTGTCAGGCGGCGGCACCGATTCGGTCATAATACCGGCCGGATCAGAGGTCTGGAGTGAATGGATAGCCTTCCCCATACGCGATGATCGGGACTATTTCATTTCCGTATATGTATCCTCGTCCCCAGGGTCCGAATGCGTAGCCTGGGAATATTCCGACGCGTCAGCCCGTTCATTATCCGTGGGTAGCATCCCATGCGTCGCGGACAGCCTTACGGATACGTTCACTACCACGGCCGAGCACGGCATGCCAGACGGCACAAAAGTGGGCGTGGGCGGAGGCGGCGTCCCGGGAGGCCTGACCTCCTGCCCCGCGCCCGTCAACCTTACGGGCATACCAGGACTGGGCTCGTATACAACATATTACATAGTGAACGCCGGCCTTGACACTTTCCAACTCGCGTATGTCCCCGCCGGCGCGCCAGTGGACCTCACAAGTGACGGCACTAACGTCGAAGTATACCCGTTCGAGGAACACGACGACATGTATATAGTGGACAGCCTGGACAGTTCCATGACAAAGGGAAGCGTGACTTCCGCCATATTTGATACCGCGCTTTCCTCTCCGGTATACGACAGCATCGCCTGGGACGAGTACAAGCCTTCCAGCACAGAGATAACCGTAAAGGCCCGTACGTCCTCATCAAGCGACATGACGGACGCCTCCGACTGGGACTCCGTATCGGCCTCGTCCATTGACGGCGCCGGAAGATACCTGCAATTCTACGCGGAGCTGGCGGATACCCCGAACTGGAGCGCGAGCGGTTCCTCCCTGAGCTACGCTTCCTATATAGCCGCCCAGATACTCTCCCCTTCCACGCCGTACCTCTTCCCGTCGTACAGCGGGGAGTATTATCTTCCGGACCTTTCCGTGCCCTGGATAGATAATGTGGAAACACGCTGGGAAGGAGAGACCCATCTATGCTCGATCACGGGTTATATAGCGCGAAAGGACGATTACGGCCAGGCCAAGATACTGGTCGACGGCGCGGAGCTCTTGAAGGTGCTCAGCATATATCTCAAGGTGTCGCGGGACATCGATGGCCGGGACGTATCCGAGGAAGGATATCTTGAGGTAGAACCCCGGAATACGGGAAAATGACCGGGGTGAATATAAGGAGTGGTATGAAGGATCCGTTGTTAATGAACAGTTTGAAAAGGATACGTTCAAGCCAGAGCGGGATGATCCTGGCCCTGGTGATGTCGTTCCTGGGCATAATGATGATCGGGGTAGCCGCCGTCACAAGCATGATCCAGCACGATATGCGTTACGTTTCGACCATCAAGGAGATCGGACAGGCCAGATACGTGGCCGAGGCCGGCATACATCACGCGCTGGCCAAGCTCAAAACGAACGGGTTCTCGTCCAGGACGGACTTCTCGGGCACGTTGAGCACGGGTTCGTACAATGTCGCTTACAGCACCGTGGGCGGGCGCTATATGATAACCTCGGTGGGAACAGCCGCGGGCAGGACCAGGACGGTAAAGGTGGAAGTGCGGGATAAGACCCCTACCGCGCTCAATTATTTTTCGGGGGCCGGTAATGATATAACGATAAAGATACATACATGGATAAACGTGGCCCTGATAACAGGTGATATACACGCCAACCATAACGTGACCCTGGACTCACAGCCTCACTCGGAATTCGTCATAAATGGTGAGGTCGAGGCATGCGGAACGGTCACCGAGGGCACGAGACACGACCAGTCGGACAATTCCGATACCAACCTGTACATAAACAGCCTCAACAATGACCAGGCCACCGTCTATGAATCGGCGAACCTCATAACATTCCCTGACCTTGACTTCACCAAATACAAACAAGCTGCCATAGACTCGGACGACGGTTCCTATTTCGATTCCAGCCAGAGCCTGTCCGGCAGTTATTCTCCCGCGAACGGCATAGTATATGTCGACGGTGACGTCACCCTTTCGGATGACACCGTGATAAACGGCGGGCTCATAGCGAACACTATTTCCATCCCCGGCGGCACGACCCTCACTCAGGTAAAGACCGGCATACGTAACGTGGTAGTCGCCAAAAGCGGGAACATACAGATCTCGGGACGACTGGAAGCCGAAGAGGCCGTGATACTCGCCTACCAGGACATACTGACGCATGAACACTGGGGGGCGGAAGTGGTCGTGAACGGATGTATGCTAGCTAAACGCAACATACAGATGTGGAACACGAGGACCGAGCTTGATTACACGCACATCTATATAGAACCACCGGACATGACCGCTGAATCAAGCGGGATATCGGTCGTAAGCTGGACTGAATAACGGCCGCCCGGAGGGTCGAGGATGACCAGGTGCATGGCACCAAGGAAATGTCGGAGACCTAGGGAAGCTCCGACCTTACCATGTTCTATATTATTTAGCATGATGAGCGGATGTGCCGTGTGCGAGTTCCGCAAACCGAGGGATAACCGAAGGTTGAGGACTGTTTGAGCAGTAGGTGACCGGGGTCATGGCACCCCGGAAATGCCAAAAAAACTGGAGAGGTTTCGGCCACATCCCTGATCAGGCTCCCTATTTATCACACAAATCCTGTACACCCTTTCGGGGATAGTTACCTTGCTATTTCCTTATAACATCCTCAAGCTTCACGTCGGGGTGGTGGTACCTCCCCTTGCCCGCGGTACCCTTGCCGTATTCGATGACCGCTTCCGGGCACCAGTTTATGCACGCGAAACACTGGTAGAAAAATCGACATATAGGCACGCGGATCGTTATATCTAACACAATTCAACACCACGCATAGGGGGTTATGACCCGAAAGGGTCTTCTGAGGACGGATACGCTTCGCAGCTAAGAGCTGACCGAGGGGGCACCGACCCCCGAGGAAATGTCGGAGACCTAGGGAAGCTCCGACCTTACCATGTTCTATATTATTTAGCATGATGAGCGGATGTGCCGTGTGCGAGTTCCGCAAACCGAGGGATGACCGAAGGTTGAGGACTGTTTGAGCAGCAGGCACATCCCTGATCAGGCTCCCTATTTATCACACAAATCCTGTACACCCTTTCGGGGATAGTTACCTTGCTATTTCCTTATGACATCCTCAAGCTTCACTCCGGGATGGTGGTACCTCCCCTTGCCTTCGGTACCCTTACCGGCCTCTATAACACCCTCCGGACACCAGTTTATACACGCGTAGCACTGGTAACATCTCCCCTGCCATTCGGGCCGGCCATCCTTCATGACGATATCGCCCGCCGGGCATACTTTCTCGCACACCCCGCATGACGTGCATCCCTTACGCACCCGGAACTCCGAATCCATCGTGGGCGTTTTGGGGCAAAAGAGCTTCCAGGTAAGGCTCGAGAGAAAAGACAGGCTCTTCTCCACGCGGGCCTCTTTCCCGGTAGCGACCATACCCGCTATCTCTTCTACCTTCTTATCCGACCTGGACAGTATACCGTCCAGGTCCTTATCGCCTTTTCTCGACCGGAACGGCAGGTAGTTCTCCGGCATCCTCACGGTGAAGCCTGCCGAAAGACGTATCCCGCGTTCCGCCAGGAGGTCCGAGACTATCCTGAGCGTCCCGGCGGCCATACCCCCGTGGTCGCATACGGCGAATACATACGCGCCTTCTTTCAACGTAAGTTTTTTGATGAGGTCACGCACAATAAGCGGCGGGGCGAGCATATATACCGGGAATATTATACCTACCCTATCGGCATCAGGCGACACAAGCCCTTCTTCTCTTATCACATCCGGGATAAAGACCATCTCGGCGCCACCCAGGAGACCCGCGAGTTTCCGGGTTATGGAGAGGGTGTTCCCCGTACCCGTGAAATAATAAAGTATCGTCCTCATTTCTTCCCCTTGCCCTTCGGGTCGGTTTTTTTCCTGCTCTTCTTCTTTTTGAAGACCGGCTTATCCCCTATCATGAACACTACATTCCATTTCTTCTTGAACTCGTCCCACTTCTCCTTGCGCCTCTCATACCTCGCCATCCCTTCCTTGGTAGACTTCATCTGTTCAAGGTCGGACCCCCGCTTAGGTATGGAGAACTTGCGTTTCAGCGTCATGAACTCTTTCCTGAACGCGGACTCCCGCATAAGTCTTTCTTCTGCATGGCTCATAATATCCCCTCCTTAAGGATATAATTATACCACAAATAAAAACCCCGCAGGCGCTTTAAGCCTGCGGGGTTAAACACAGGGACGAACGCTAAATTCCCGCCTCGCATCCCTTACGGTCCCTGTGGGGATGGCCCTATATCATCCGAACGCCTGTTTCAGCGTATCCAGCCCCCATGATCGGAGCTTTCCCGCGTCAGGCACCGGTTCATAGTCCCCGCTGTCATACCCGATAAGCTGGGCAATAGGCTTCCTGAACTTCTTCGCGAGCCTTACTTCCTTAAGAACGCCCGGCGTCCTATGCGTGAACGGCCCGACCATTACGATCACCCCGTCGGATTCCTTTATCCGGTTCTCGACCCGGCTTTCCCAGTCCTTTTCCGATCCATTCTCCTTAATGGACGCGTCTATCACCTCACATGGTGAATTCGGGAGTCTTGTCTGTTTAAGCACGAACTCTTTAAGCCTTTTATCATGGTCGGGATCAAAACTCACGAATACTCTCTTTTTCACCATGCCGTCCTCCTTTTCTTTGGGATGTCAAAGGAAACCTATGGACAAAAAAAGAGCCGCGAAAACGGTATCTCTCCTACCTGTCTTCACGGCCTCCTTTACGGTTCAGTAGTTAACTTAACCGGCACGTCTTTGATGTGGTATTTTTATTATACTCCAGGGACCCTCCCGGCTCAAGGGAAAAACAGCGACCGCTGTAGAGCTTCAACATAATGATACCAGATGTGTCTACTGCTCAAACATGCCTGCCGGCAAACTCGCATACGACACATCTGAGCATAAAAATTCAAAACCGTTTTTGTTTCCAAAGCTAAAATTGTCCCTATTTCTGATCTCAAACCTGTACCTGTTCTCGATCTTAAAACTGTACCATCCTTTATTACCAATACCACGCCACCCCAAGTCCAATAGACATATTGACGCGAGCATGCCTGTTCCCTACACCTTCTCAGCCATAGAAATATCGGTATGCTCGGGGGACAGGTTAAGCGGAACTTGGTACCGGGTACAAGCACAG
>JAQUQS010000040.1 GCA_028715965.1 Candidatus Omnitrophota bacterium
CAGGGCGTACTGAAAAGACAGATGGAATTCGTGCTTGGCGCCACGGGTACAGGGCTGGATATAATAGATTCTGAATACAACGTCAAATATGTCGATCCGGAATGGGCCAAACAGTATGGCGATTACCATGGCAGGAAGTGCTATGAGTATTTTATGGGGGCCAATGACATCTGCCAGGGATGCGGGGTCGCCAGGGCCTTGGTGACGAAGAAGACGGTCGTGACAGAGGAAATACTGGCCAAAGAGGGCAACAAGGTGATACAGGTCACCAGCATCCCCTACCAGGATGAACATGGGAACTGGCTGGTCGCGGAGGTCAACGTGGATATCACCGCTCTTAAGACCACGCAGCGAGACCTGGAACGCAACCAAAGACAACTTGAGGCCATCCTGAACAATATTCCCGATATGGCGTGGCTAAAGGACGAAAAGAGCCGTTTTATCGCCGTGAACGAAGCCTTTAGCCTCGCGTGCGGGGTATCCCCGGATGACCTTTTGGGGAAGACTGACATCGATATATGGTCACGCGGCCTGGCGAAAAAATATCGCGAGGACGACAAGCAGGTGATGGAAGCGCGCGCGGGGAAATGCATAGAAGAACCACTTATAACAAAAGACGGAAGGGAAATAGTCATTGAGACCATAAAAACACCTATTTTCAATGACAATGACGAGGTCATCGGGACTACGGGTATAGCCAGGGATATAACCGACAGGAAAAAGACCGAAGAAAGGCTTCGTGAGAGCGAAGAGGAGTACAGGACCCTTTTCGACAGCGCGGCTGACCTTATCGCGGTAATAAACGTGGATGGTACGGTGCTTGACGTCAACAGGAAATTCGAGGTCGATAGCGGTTATTCGCAGGAAGAGATCATCGGTAAGGATATCCTCAAGACAGGTGTTATAACACACAGGTCCATAGACAAGGTGAAGTCCGCTTTCCGCGCGATAATAAAGGGAAAGGGCAATGAGGTTTTTGAGATCGAAGGTATAAACAAGAACGGCGACCTAGTCCCCTATGAGCTTCGCGTGGTGCCTATAAGGAAAGATAACAGGACGGTAGAGATACAGGCGGTACTCAGGAATATCGCTGAGAGAAAACAGGCGGAAAGAGCGATACATGAGAGCGAGGAGAAATACCGGAACGTGGTAGAGATGGCGCAAGACGGGATATGTGTTATCCAGAACCGTAAGATGGTCTACGCTAACCCCCAACTCGCGGCGCTCCTGGCAATGCCGGCCGATAAGATAGTCGGGAACGATTTCACGCGGTTCCTTGATTCGGCGGATGAAGACAGCGTCAGCAAAAAATATGAAAAACTGATCAGCGGGTCGGATAGTATACAGAGATATGAGCTGAGCGGTGTGAACATGCGGGGAGAACCGCTGGAAGTGGAAATAAGCAGCTGTTTTATAACATACGAGAACGAGCCCGCGGCACTTGTGTTCATACATGATATAAGGGACCGGAAGTTGTCGGAAAGGCGTGTCGAGGAAGCCCGTAATTACCTGGATAAGATAATAAATTCCATCGCCGATCCCATATTCGTTAAGGATGAGGAGCACAAGTGGATACTCATGAACAACGCCATGTGCGATTTCATGGGCTATAAGAGAGAGGAGCTCCTGGGCAAGTCGGATTATGATTTTTTCCCGAAAGAAGAGGCCGATGTTTTCTGGGAAAAAGACCAGTGGGTCTTCGATTCGGGCAAGGAGAATGTCAATGAAGAGAAATTCACTGACGCTGTGGGAGTAACGCATACTATTCGCACGAAAAAAACGCTGTATGTCGACCGGAAAGGCAAGAAGATACTTGTCGGTATAATAAGAGATATTACGCAGATAAGAGAGGTCTCGGATGACCTGAGCCGGCAAAAGACGCTCCTCGCCGGGATAATCGAGAACATACCGCATTTTGTTTTCTGGAAGAACAGGGAGAGCGTATACGCGGGATGCAACCCGAAGTTCGCCAAGGTGGCGGGGTTCAACAGCCCGGAGGAAGTGGTCGGCAAGAACGACTATGATATGCCCTGGAAAAAGGAAGAGGCGGATCATTACAGGAGCGTGGACAAGAACGTGATGGACGGCGGCCGTCCGGTACTTGACATGGAAGAATCGCAAAGGCAGGCTGACGGGAAAGAGGCCACCCTCCTTATGAGCAAAGTGCCGCTCTTCGACGGCGGCGGGAACGTGACGGGGGTACTCGGTATATACGCGGATATCACCGAGAGGAAATCGCTAGAGGACCTCTTAAGGCTTTCGGAGATGAAATATCGCACGATATTCGAGAACACGGGTACGGCCATGATCATAATCGACGCGGGGATGAACGTTGTGATGGCGAACTCTGAGTTCGAGAAGCTTCTGGGTTACTCAAAACGCGAGACCGAGAATATTAAAACGGTAATGGATTTCATCTGCGAAGAGTATAAGGAAGAGGTCAAGGAATACCACCGTTTGCGTGGCATCGACCCGAATTCCGTGCCGAGGAATTACGAGGTAGGGGCCCTGACAAGCGGAGGGGAACGGAAAGAACTGTACCTCACCGTCGCGCTTATCCCGGATACGGACAGGACGGTGGTGTCTTTCCTGGATGTCACGGAGCTGAAGAACAATGAGGCTGAACTTAAAAAACAGAAAGACCTCCTGGATAAGACGAACCACGCCCTTGAACACAAATTAAGGGAGTTGCAGGACGCTATAAGCCATATTAAGCGCCTGGAAGGGCTTGTGCCCATATGCGCGAACTGTAAAAAAATGCTTGTTGAAGGTAAGAATTCCAGCGAACCGGAATCGTGGATACCTCTGGAAAAGTATATATCCGAACGTACTGACGCGAGTTTCACGCATGGCCTCTGTCCGGCGTGCATAGAGAAGCTCTACGGGGACATAAAGCGCAACAGGAAAGGCCAGTGACAAGGGATATAAGACTTTCATCAGGGGCCCTTTAGTGGTAAAATGAGCTTATTAAGGCGTTTTGGAGGTGTATATGAGCAGGAAAAGGACCATATTGGCCGTTGATGACGATGAGGCTTTCCTTGTTACCCTGAAGGATATCCTTGAGGACGCCGGATACATAGCGTATGTACTCTCAGAACCGGATAAGATAGAGGCGTACATCGATAGGTACGCGCCCGATGTACTGATAATCGATATTTTCATGCCGGGACGTACGGGTTTTAACATAGTCGAGGATTTCAGGGACAAAGGGGTCTACGACGAGATACCCAAGATATTCCTGACGTGCCTGGACGATGATGTTGAGAAGATGACGGCCAGGGCATGCGGAGTGGGCCAGTATGTGACCAAGCCTTTTGAGCCTGAGGTGCTGATCGAGAAGATAAAGAAAGCTGTAAAATAAGAAGGAGCCGGAGAGAAAGAATCTATGAGGAAGAACAAGAAGATAGTCATTGCGGACGACAACGTGGAACTGTGCGGTTTTATGAAGGATATCCTGTCCGATGAGGGGCATGAGGTCGACATGGTACACAATGGATACCAACTCCTGGCGTACCTTGAGAATAACTCGCCGGAGGTGATAATACTGGACCTTATGATGCCTGAAAAGGACGGATTATCCATTATCAGCACTATTAAACAGATGTCCCCTTACGCCCGTATAGTAATATATACCGGCTACCAGGAGTACGAGAAAAGCATATACGCCAGGGCCGTAGACAGGTTCCTGGTGAAAGGCGGGGATATAGATACCCTTGTCAACACGGTAGGGGAACTGTGACGTGTCGGCGGATATGCCGGCCGCCAGGCAGGAGCCCTTATCGTCCTTTCCGGTGTCGGTCTTGTTCGGTGGATCGGAGCATAAATCAATGAAGTTCATAGTGAACTCTAAAGACGCTCATACCGGCGCCAGGTGCGGGGAACTTTTTACCTTACATGGTACGGTGAGAACGCCGGTATTCATGCCGGTCGCTACCCGCGGCGCGGTCAAGATGCTTACAGGGGCGGAGCTTGCGGACGCCGGGGTGGAAATGATAATATCCAACGCGTATCATCTCTACCTGCGGCCGGGAAAGGACGTGGTCGAACGTGCCGGGGGTCTCCACAAGTTCATGGGGTGGGGAAAGAGCATCGCTACCGACAGCGGCGGGTTCCAGGTCTTCAGCCTCGCGGGACTCCGTAAGATACGGGAGGAAGGGGTCGAGTTCCGTTCGCATATAGACGGGTCCAGGCATATGTTCACCCCGGAGAACGTGGTCGATCTACAGATAAGCCTTGGGAGCGATATAATGATGCCGCTCGACGAATGTGTGCATTATCCCGCGACAAGGGATTACGTGGAAGACTCCGTGGGGCTTACCCTTAAATGGCTGGAAAGGGCGAAAAAGCATTTTATATCGCGGGAAGCGAAAAGCGCTCTTTTCGCCATTGTGCAGGGAAGTACATATAAGGACCTGAGAGAGAGATGTTCCCTTGCCATGGCCGAGATGGATATGGATGGTTATGCCCTGGGGGGGATCGGTGTCGGTGAGCCGGTCGAACTGATACACGAGATAACGAATTTCACGTCGGGTCTGCTACCGCAGAACAAGGTGAAATACCTTATGGGGGTGGGAACCCCTCCGGAAGTATTGGAAGCCATTGCCGGAGGTATAGACATGTTCGATTGTGTGGTGCCAACACGTAACGGGCGTAACGGCCAGGCGTTCACCGACGTTGGTGAGCTCCAGCTGAAAAATGCCCGTTTCAAGGACGACACGCGTCCGATAGACGAGAAGTGCGGATGTTACGCTTGCAGGAATTACTCAAGAGGGTACCTGAGGCATATGTTCCTTTCCGGGGAGGTGCTTGGGCCGAGGATGGTATCCCTTCATAACATAAGTTTCTACGCGGACCTCATCAGGCGGTGCCGCGTAGCTATAGAAGAAGGTGTTTTCGGCGGATTCAAGAAGTCGTTCCTGGCCGGGTACGCCGCATAGTGCGCGTATAAACCTTTTTGTGTAAATAAGTTATGCTCAAAGAGCTCGATCCGCGACATTTCTTCCGGAAAAGGCTCGCCATAATATGTTTGTATTTTATGGATTTGTAAGTATAATTATTAAAGTTTTATTATTAACCGAAAAGACAGGAGAGATGATAGTATGTTAACTTTAGCATTCGCTCAGGATGCCGGTGCTTCACAGTCGGCAAGTACGGCTTCGGGATCACCCATGGGCATGATATATTACATGCTCGTGGTCTTCGCCATATTCTATTTCCTTCTTATCCGCCCCCAGAAGAAACAGCAGAAGGAGCATCAGAATATGCTGGAAGCCATAAAGAAGAATGACGAGGTCATTACGTCAGGAGGGATGTACGGTACGGTCGTTAATATCCAGAATGACATCGTTACCCTGCGCGTGGACGACAATACCCGGATAAAAGTCCAGAAATCGGCTATATCCGGTATCAAGAAGACCAAAAAAGAGGAATAACCTGTTAATACCGCGTTGTAAATCATGAAAGGTCGGGAAATATGTGGAAAAGCATGAAATTCAAAAGCCTTCTTATAGTCCTGGTCACGGGGTTGGCTATATGGTTCTCGTATCCTCCGTTGGATATAAAGGACTCGAACGGCAATGTTGTCGAGAACGGTAAACTTAACCTGGGGCTTGATCTCCAGGGTGGTATGCATCTGGTGTTGCATGTCGATACATCAAAACTTTCCGAGAACGAGGCCAAGGACGCTCCGCAGCGTGCGCTTGAGATAATCCGCAACAGGATAGACCAGTTCGGCGTGCTTGAGCCGGTCATACAGCTCCAGGGCAAGGATCGCATCCTGATACAGCTCCCGGGCGTGACCGACAGGGAAAGGGCAAAGGAGATAGTCGGGAAGACCGCCCATCTTGAGTTCCGGCTTGTAAGTGACAACCCCGAACTCATCAATAAAGCCGCTGCCGGCGAGGTAGTGGAAGGATACGAGCTGAAGAGCATGAAGACGCGTGACGGTAAGATGGAAACGCTTCTTGTGGAGGATAACTCCGTGCTTACAGGGGACATGCTGGTCGATGCTACTACGGAATTCAGCCAGCAGGGGTTCGGATTACCATACGTTTCTCTTGAGCTCAATGATAAAGGAGGCGCGCTTTTCGCGGATGTTACCGGCAGGAACGTGGGAAAGAGGCTGGCCGTGGTGCTTGACGGTGAGGTGTATACGGCTCCGGTGATACGGGAACGGATACCTTCAGGCCGCGCGCAGATAACAGGTAATTTTTCCGTGCAGGAAGCGAAAGATATATCCCTTGTCCTCCGGGCGGGCGCGCTCCCGGCACCGGTCGAGATCATAGAGGAACGCAGTGTAGGGCCGGCGCTCGGTAAGGATTCTGTGGAAAAAGGTATAAGGGCCATCCTGACGGGGGGTATGGTCGTATTTGTGTTCATGGCAGTGTATTATCTTCTTGCCGGTGTGGTGGCTGACCTGGCGCTTGTCCTGAACATCCTGCTCATAACGGGAGCCCTGTCGTATTTCGGCGCGACACTTACGCTTCCGGGCATAGCGGGTCTTGTGCTTACGATAGGTATGTCGGTCGACGCTAACGTGCTTATATTTGAGAGGATAAGAGAGGAAGCCAACGTAGGGAAATCATTGAGGGCGGCCATACACGCCGGGTATGACAAGGCTTTCTGGACGATACTTGACTCCAACGTAACGACACTTATCACCGCGCTCATACTTTTCCAGTTCGGGACAGGCCCGGTGCGCGGGTTCGCGACCACGCTCAGCATCGGTATACTCGCGAGCATGTTCACCGCGCTTGTGGTCACGCGTCTCGTGTTCGATATCATTACGCAGTGGAACCCCAGGATGGAAAAACTGAAAATGCTCCAGTTCTTCGAAAAGCCGGATATACCTTTCATCAAGATGAGAAAATTCGCGTATACGTTCTCGCTTGTGGTCATAGCGGTCGGCATGATCTTTTTTTACCAGAGAGGCGCCGCCAACTATGGCGTTGACTTCACCGGAGGAAGGCTGCAGCAGTTCAA
>JAQUQS010000041.1 GCA_028715965.1 Candidatus Omnitrophota bacterium
CGACCCTTCTTGACTGTTGGCCCTTTATCCTGTTTATTACCATGTAATGCTTGAACCATGCCTGTTGCCTGAATGCTTCTGCTCTCGGATCGATGACCTTGGTGAAACCTATCCACACCGACGCGGAAGGCCCTCCAAGCGTAGAGACCGTACCGCTTATACCGAACTCCGCCTTCATGTCAGGCGACATCTGTTTAAGCAGTTCCGCCCAGGCTTTCTCTATCTCCATGTCTTCCTGCCTGGCCAACGGTGAGGTAAGAAGCAGTCTTATTACGTCCTGTTCGGAATTTACCTTTCTTGCCCTTATGTCCGCGTGCTGTGCGGCCGTCGTATCCATCCTGTGCTGGATGAGCGCTTCCTGGTACTTTTTATGCCTGGCAAGGTCAACTACCTTATCAGAATACACCGGGGCCCCCTGCCGGTCATAGAACCGGTATCCCCTGCGGATAAGACGCATAGCGGAGACCTCATCCGTGACCATCCTGTAATTCATTACGTCTTTTTTGTTGCCCTGGGTCATTCTGAGGACCATGTTCCCGGCATTCCTGTTTATCGGGACTACCTGATATGTATAAGCGTGATCCCTGCTTACCTGTTTTCCCCTGTCAAGGTAGGTCTCCCTCCATCTTACGCTTACCTTACCGTCTCCCTGCGGTTCCGCGGAGAGCCACGTCACAACCGTCTGTCTTCCGTTCTCTTCGGTAAGAGTGGACGTGTTCACCATATCCTTCATATCCGGTGTCACGCTGTAGATAAGGTCCCGCCTTTCAAGAAGGCCATATGCCTGGTCGTGCCACGCGCGTTCCCCGTCAAGAGCGCCTTCGACCATTCTTCTTCCATCCATACGGATAAAAGCGTATCCATCAAGCATTACCTCATATGTTTCTTTGTCATCGGTGTATGTCGCCGTTGCCGGCACATTTTCCGTCAGCACCTCTATTCCCATCCTGACGACTTCACTCTGCGCCCTGGCCGCGGCGGTACGCCGTTCGATCTCATCCATGGATTCCTGCATCCTGCCGGCGTTGTCCGTAGCGACCTGCAGGTCAAATCCCATTTCTATCAGCCTCTGCGCCTGCTGAAGCACCTGTTCGAGCATCTTTACCTGTTCCGATATGCTCATTTCATCTTTTTCCGCCTGCGTCAATCCGGACGTAAAACATTCCATGCGTTTCTGCAGGTTAAGAAGAGCAAGCCTGTACTCTCCCTCGTTCTTGAACGCCGACACATCCCTGCGGAAGTTGAATACAGCCAGGCGAAGATCGGCTAATTGCTGGTCTATTTCAGCCTTGCGGGCGTCCTTCGCGTTCAATTTCATGATCCCGGACGCTATCATTTCCTGCCTGAGGCTTATAAAGCGCATCATGATCCTGTCAAGCGCGGTAAGGGATCCCATGTTTATCGGCTCCATGGTCTTCATGCCCCGTGACCCCAGATCCCCGACAAGCACCATCATTTCCCTTATAAGCGGAGCCGCTTCCTCGTCATTGTTCATATCAAGCGCGTGTTCTATCCGCGGCACGAGCGCTTCTATCTTCGCGAACTTTTCCCTGACCGACGGGATGGCCTCAAGTCCTTCTATCTGTGCCCCCAACGTGTTACCTTCCCTGTCCAGTACCACTGCCATCCTTACCTGTGCCATGGCCGCGTCATCCAGTGCCGCGTCGGCTGTGATCACAGGTATATTGGTACGCGTCCCTTCATGCCAGGTCGTTTCTCCCAGGGACAATATGTCTTTCGCCATTTCTGACGCGTCACTGCTCATGCTCGCGGCTACTACCTTCGCGAGCTCATCTACTCTCGCTTTTTTGAGCCTCAACAAGGCAAGGAGCGCGTCCACGCGGCTCTGTTCATCGGCGTTCCTGGCCACGAGCTCATCATAAGCTTTACGCGCGTTGCGCACAGGGGCCTCGAACCTGCCTATTATCTTACCCAGTTCAGTGAAATAAACGATATACGCGTTATTGCTCTGTATCACCATTTCCGCTTCGTCTATACGGTCTTTCAGGGCCAGCTGCGCGTTCTCGTCAAGCGTAGCGGCTCCCGCTTCAAGTTCTTTTCTCGCCTTGTCCCTGCGGTCCACGGCCTGCTTTACCGTTCCTGTCGCGCGTTCGATCATCTCTGATATATCTTTCGCAGTTATCATCCCGGCTATATTATCCAGGTAGCCTTCGGCAAGCGCGGGCCTGGTCACGACGGGAGCGGCAGGCTTAACGGCTGGTCTTGTTGTGGCTGTCGGCGCGGTAGCGGCGGCAACCGGGCTTTCCACGGCAACAAGCTGTACGGTAAGCATGCTCCTGGGGGAATCTTTCAACAGGCTCATAGCGGCCGGATATTTTGTCGCGAGCTGCCTGAGTTCACGACTGGCTTCCTCGAGTATTCCCCTTGCTGCGGCCGGACCAAGTCTTTTGTCGGCTATCCCCTGTAGCATATCGTCGATCTTTTTGATGCCCTCGGCTAATTCTGCCGGCTGCTGGCTCAATGGTTTCGCCATGTCGGGGAATATTCTGTCGGATATCGCGTTCCGCGTTCCCTCACCGAAAAGCTCAAATATATTCGGGTACTTCGGCGCCAGCTTCCTTAATATATCGCTTACCCTGGCTATTCTCGCGCTCACCTCTGCGGGATCGCTCCAGGGCCTGTTTATCTCCGCCATCAATGTCTCTATCTCAGCCAATCCGGCAGCCAGGTCCGCTGGTTTTTCCACGCTTGCCCCGAGACTCGCGGACAAAAGTCCTCTGGTATTCTCACCCATAAGATATAACACTTCGGGATGTTCCGGGGCCAGTTCCCTTAGTATGCGCGCCGCCTCTACCAACTTGTCGGACGCGTCCTGCGGCCTGGTCCCAGGCCTTGTGGCTTCCGTCATGATAGCGTTGATCCTGTCCAGTCCCGTCTGAAGCTCGGGGGACATCGCGGCAGGGGTTTCGGACCGCAAAACCACCGGTGGTGTTCCACCCGCCCCGGGCCCACTGCCCGTGGTCCCATCGAATATCCCTGTGCTACCGGTAGTAGCGCCCGTCAGGCCCATCAGGTCAGCCGATGTCGTGACCGCAGGCTGGGACACAAGACCGGCAAGCGTTTCCTGGCTGAGGCCTGCCGCGACCTGCTTGAGGTCCTGTTGATTAAGTGTTCTGACCCGGTCCATCATCTGCGCGTGCATTTGCACGGGCATCGTTTCCTGCACGACCTGGGGGCCCATGATCGATATGGCCGACCCTACGCCCATTAACGCCAAACCCTGCTGGGCGGTCGCGTTATCAAGTATCGCGTTCAAAAGTCCAGACGACCTGCCCCTTGAAGAAGCAGCGGCCCTGAAGAATACCATCACCGCTATCACGACCATAGCGGCTATCCCGAGGGAAACGAACCATGTTGTCGCGCTTAACGCGTGTTTCCCCCATATCATCCCGGGTATAGTGGTCGTAGCCATGGTCCAACCGGCGAATATTATAATGAAACTTACGATCGATATTTTCATTATCGATTCCATGAACCCGATGATACGGGGTTTTTCCATGAGCCGGTTCTCGATCCCGGCCATTTTCGAGCTTAATTTGATCGAGCTGAACATCGTTAACGCCACTTTAAGCATAAAAGGTATCGCCGCTATCTGCATGAACGCGCCCGACAGTAACCACGCGCCGCCCGAATACATGACAAGCGCGATAGCCGGGGCAGCTATCAGGACAGCCAGGCCATACCCGGCAAGTGCCCTCTTATCCAGAGTTCTGGCGTCACCATGGAACTTCCTGGATATGACCCTGGAGACCAGCAGCGTAACAGCAAGGACCAATACGCCGATACTACCGGCTACAGGCGATACTCTCATCAGGTATGCCGAACCAACAGTACCGAGAACGGCTACAAGACCGGTAACAAGCGCGCCCGTATCCAGCCAAGAATAACCCCTGGAAAGGTCCTCCGGGGAAAGCTCTTTTTTAGAGGAATAAAGATAATATGTTAGCGCTTTTGCCGCTGCCGCGATAAGCCCCGCGAATATAGCGCTCGCGTATACGCCAGAAAGGGATGCCATCGCGGATGCCGGTGTAGTGACCATTACGATAACGCCGGTCACGGCAAGGGCGCCCGCCGTCGCGGTCGCCAGGAACCCGACAAGCGAAAGCACGAACTGGTAAAGTACAAAACTGCCTACGGCCCTGGCCTTGTTGCCGCGGTAAGTACCATCCATCAGTTTTATCATGTCTTCGACCGGCTTCGGATGCGCGGTAGCTCTCTTCAGATATGTCTTGGAAAAAGCCATTACCCCGAGCAGTATGACGAATGCCGCTATGATCATTACGGAGACATACTCGCCGCCCAGGAACGGGAAGATGTTGTTCAGGCCCGCTATTATCTCATTACGCCCTATACCGCCTTCCACCTGTGCCTTAAGGATATTGCCCAGTCCAAGCCTGTTGTTCACGATATATATAAGCCCGAGTATGACCGCGCCCTTAAGCGCGAAAAGTACCGCCTTGAAAATGTTCTCTTTCGCGCGAAGACTTGCGGCACGATCAGCGGCTTTTTCCTGCTGTTCAGCTTTACCAAAAAGCACCATGAACACCGCGTTGCCTGGGGCGGCTTTCACCCCCTGGACAGCGTTCTCTCCCAGCTTTATGGCCAGTGAATCCCTCTGCGCTTCCAGCGGCGTTCCTACCGCCCCGGACAATGCGCTGAGCGCGTTCATCTCACGACGCATCATTTCTTTTTTGGTCAGGAAATCCGTTCTTTCTCTCCTGGCAGTCTCAGACGCTATCACGACGGCGCTTGCTTTCACAAAAGAGGACAAGATCGCCTTGAACGCGTCGGCGTCCGCTGAAGCGGAAAGCGCGGCCGCGAGGGTCCTGACGTTCTCCTCCCCGAACCTGTCCGGGGTTATGTTAAAAGTCTCACCCAGAGCGGACCTTATGAGCCCTTCCCGGGCGTTATCTTCTGCCGCGCGACTGGCGTTAAATATCCTGTCCACGTTCATCCCATAATAAGCCCGGACATCCGGGTCTGACATCATACTGTCAAAAGCTGTTTCGACCGCGGCTTTCACGCTTTCGTCACTCGAAAGTTCCGCCAATGTTCCGCGGAACGACTGCAGGACCTTTTCCGGATCAAGTTCCCGCATGTCGCGGGCTATCCTGTCGGCGAAACGTATATCCTTGTAACGTTCTATTGCCTTGGACAACCGGGAAGCGTTCGCCTCGCCCTGGTCCGCCTGGTAGGATCTAAGAGCGGCGATTATATCATTGATGGCCGCTTTCGCCTCTTTTCCCTCCTGGCGATCCCTGAGGGCCTCAAAATAACTGACGTTGTAATGCCTCTTCACCTCACCTGGTTCTCCGGCACGCGCGATACGACCTACCAGCTGTTCTTCCTCAATATCAAAATCTTCGGGATACAAAAGATGGAGTACTATACCTTTTTCCCAATTCCCGTTCTCCTCATCCACCCTTGGGCTCGTTCCCCTTACATTAGCGTTATCTATTATGGTTATGACCCCTCGCTTACCGGCGTTATTTACATATGTTTCTTTTGTCGCGCTATTGATATCCCCGGCGAGTATCTGTACAACGGCGTCAGGCATCTCTTCCCTGATGAGCCCGGCTATCGTCTCCGCGTCCTCTACCTTTACCTTTATTATCTGGCCGGTGTCCAGGTTCGCCCTGAGTTCTACGATAAGTTTTCCGCGCGCGTCAGCTTCATCGGCGGAAGCTATTACCGGGGCTTCCCCGCGGTTATCCTTGAAATCCCTGCCGACCATGTCCTCGTTTATTACTTTTATTTCCGGAAGCAGGCCCTCTCCGCCCCTGTAAAGCTGCTCAACCGTCCTGGCGCCCGTAGCTGAGGTACCGCCTATGTTATATACATCGCCGTCAGAAAAACTCGCCAGCGTAAGGAATTCCGATATCGGCCTTTCCGATATGGTCTGTTTCTTTCCCTTGGGTTCGATACCGTTAAGAAGTCTCAGGGCATCGCTTATATCGGCCATTTCTCGGCCGAACATAAGAAGGTCGGTCTGCGCGTCCCTTGATACCACATCGCCGTCACGTATCTCATAATCCCGGCCGATCTCCCAGCTGTATTTCGCGGTATATAAGGCTTCCATCATGCGCACCCATGTATCAAAAGGAACGTTCGCCAGTTCCGGCGAGCCAGCCTTTATGGACGCGACTATCTTCTTGAACATGGCTTTACCGCCGATGACCGGAAATCCTGTAAGCGTTACCTGCTTCTGCCGATCTCTCGCTTTCCTGATCGTAAGCGCGCCTTTATCCTCAAGTTCGGACATCCTCCCAGCCGCCATGAGTTCGTGGAGCTTTCTCATGACATCCAGTTCTCTGGCGGCCTCCGTATCGGTCTCACCGGAAATGACACATTTTTCCGTAAGGTTGAGCGCTACAGTATCGAACTCGTCTATCCACACCCCCCTTGTACCCGGGGTACCGAAAGCTTTCTTCATCGCGGGATCATCCTGTTCCTGCGAGATGAAGTTCAGATTATAATAAGTGCTTACCGCCCATCTGGCGTTGGCGAAGAACTCTTCTTGCGACACTGTGTTGAACCGACCGGCGTTGTGATCGTATAAGTAAAAATCCTTACCGCCGGACATGTTGTCCACGATATAACCACCGGTC
>JAQUQS010000042.1:0-4832 GCA_028715965.1 Candidatus Omnitrophota bacterium
CGAGGCTGTCGAGATGCGCGTCCCCGGTTATATCGGCCTGCAAGACGGAGCTATTGCCGTTCACGTCTATGCACGTAACGAATACCCGCGTCTTCTCGTTTATCCTGGAACGTGTCAGGAAAACGAACTCCGCGGTGGACATGTCGATCGGGATCGCGAGGCCCGTACGCGGGTCCTGCCTGGTGACATCGAAGGAAAGAGCTCCCTGCTCAGGCTCCGGCCGGAAGGTATCCATCTGTATCGGCACCACGACCGACGACGGGCGTATCTCCCTGTATACCTCGTCAAGGTCAACTCTTTCTACCATCGCCAGGAGGCCTTTTTCCACATAACGGTAGTTATTGTAATACTCTCCCGGCGCCTTTCTCTGTAGCGCCATTTCCATGTAAGACAGCCTCTGGTATGCCTTGAGCCTTGCCACGATGAACCTGCCCCAACGCGCCATCGTATCCGCTTCCAGCCTGCCAGCCCTTTTGGCTTCGGCGTACTGGATGACCAGGTTATACATCTCCGACCATATTTTCTTCTCGAGCACTTTCGTGACGCTCAGGGTATTGTCCTGGGCCGGCGGGATGAACCCTTCAAGGTCCCCGACCGTGGCCGTACCCAGTCGCTGTATGACGAAATCATCGACCATTGTGGCCGTATCTCGCGTGAAAATTATACTGGTCCTTCCGACCACGTCCCAGGCCACGTTTATGAGCGCTTCGGCTCCGGCGCGCGGGGCCGTGGAATCCAGCGGGAACTCGCCGATAGGGGTAAGGTTCGTGATCGATCCAAAAGTCTGGGCCCCTTCATATACGCGGAAACCACGGTCGCTTTTCGCGTTCACGACCGGGAGCCCTTTTACCATCTCCGACGAGAATTCAGCGTCTATAGTGCCGTCCGCCTTGACCGGGACATAAAGGGTCCTCGTATCCACATGTTCCAGACCCCAGCTATCCTTCTTCCTGTCATGCGATATGATGAGCACCGCGTCCTTCCCGAAAACGCATTCTATGCTCACAAAACCATCCGGCTCAACTATCCTGGATATGCGTCCCAGGTCCATCGTGGGTGTTTTTATGAGTACCGGGCCGGCGGCGTCATAATAGAACTGCCTCCGGGCCTCCGGTTTCCCGTCTTTCGCGGGAGTGATCTCTTCCACGCGTTCGACCCTTGTCGTATCGCCATAGTATTTGAACGTTTTCGTAAGCTGCGGATTGGCCTCTTTCACTA
Organism: Candidatus Omnitrophota bacterium; assembly: GCA_028715965.1. Lineage (NCBI taxonomy): Bacteria > Pseudomonadati > Candidatus Omnitrophota > Candidatus Omnitrophota bacterium. Next base: position 1,219 of record JAQUQS010000042.1, read on the forward strand.
GGCGTCCCATTTCCATGGTCACGGTGCCGTCCTCGAGTTTCGTCGCGAGCGCCGGTTTTCCGGTAAGTTCGTATGTATATACCGTGGTCACTTTATTCAGGGTACGTTTTACCTCAATAACACGCACGGAGGCGTCATCGGCGTATTTGTATTCCTTGAGAGAACCGTCGGCGCTGGTCTCCTTCATGAGCCGGCCGGTACGCATCATTACTATTTTTTTGCCGGATACCTCGGTCGAGTGTTCGAACATGGTCTTGCCGCCCACTTCATACGTATAAACGGCGGTCCTGCCGTTCTGCGTCTCACGCGCCTCTTTCACCTGTAGTGAGCTACCATCCGTATAAGTGAATTCTTTTACCTTACCGTCCGGGGTCGATTCCTTTACCAGCCTGCCTATCTCCACGCCCCTGAGCCCCTTCCGGCCATCCAGGTCTATGATCACCGGACCGGACCCGTCGTAAGTATATGTGGTGGTCTTCCCTCCGGCGACCTGTGTTACTCCTATAACCCGTTCCGTATCACCGCTGTAGATGAATGTCTTGGTGGTGACGACCCCATCCTTACCCGTCTCGTCCTGCCTGGCCAGCCGGCCTGTACCGTCATAATGATATGTTATATGCTTCACTTCGTCGGTTATAGCGCTGATCTTGCCTGTCACGGGGTCATACGCGAAACTTTCAAGAAGCTTTGACCTGAGGTCTTTCACCTTGAACGCTACATTCCCGTCGTTTATGTCCATACTGTCCGAAGAGTACTTGAAAAGTGCCTTGTCGGGCGCGGCCTGATGCGCGGAAAAAACGAATCCTCTTACGTCCGGGTCCACATAGGTCTCGTTCTCGTACTTCTTATAGTGATATTCCCCGCTATATCCCACGACCGCGTACAGCTGGCCACGGTCGGTCACTATACCATTCCCGTCTATCTTGACGCCTATGTGCGTTTCCACGGCCCTGCTCTTACCTTCGTCCACGGATATCTTCCGGGTGTTCCATTCGTTCGTATATGTTTCCGTAATTATGTGTTCGACATATACCTCTTTATCCGGGTCCATGCGGTTGCCAATTTTTTTATACCTTATGCTGTACCTGAACGTCGGGCTATCGATGTTATCATAGCCGAAAAGTATCAGGTCGCCCGTGTTCAGGTTCTCGGCGCTCAGTATAAGCCCGTTACGCATACTCCTGAACTTGTACCTGTCTATCCCGCCTATTATGGAAGGTTGACCCGTCGCCGCCGCCGGGCGCAGCGCGGGGCTTACCGGCGCTGCCGGGATCGGGGCCGGTACGGCCGCTTCCCCGGTTATCGCTTTCCAGGCGGCTGCTAATGTTGCGGTCGTATATTCCCCGCCTGCCCTGTTGTCGAACCACACCCATAACCCTTTGGCGCCGGAATCGCGCACGGCCCCTGCCATCCTGGCGGGAGCGGTCCTGTCACCTTTGGCGGAAAGGGCTGTTTCCACAACAAGCGTAACGCCTTCCGGAAGGGAGAACCTCCCGACATTGCGCGACAGTTCTTCGGTCATGGCCCTGGCCTGGTCCTGGGTATCTACTGTGAATTCCTTGTGTAGGTTCACCCAGTCTCCCTTGACAAGTTTCCCAAGGAAGAATTCCGCGTTCCTTTCATGCGCCACGCTCACGCTCACCGGCCTGCCGGAGGCTTTTCTTGCCATATCGTTGAACGTTTCCACGAAAAATTGCGTAGCCGCCGTCGAACTCTGGGCATTATCGGGTTCGTTCATGCCTTCGACCGCCAGGATGGACTGGCTGTCCGCCCCAAGTTCCCTGATGGCCGCCTCAAGAAGTTTCCTGTCAAGCTCCACCAAGGCGATCGCCTTCTTTTCATCGGATATCGCGTTAAGATGCGTTTCCGTTATGTCATAGTTATGCATTACAAGCACCACTCTGGTGCCGGCGGCCTTCGCCGCTCTTACGAGCGCCACAAGGTCCTTTACGGCCAGATCTTCATTCACAAAACCTTCCGGAGTGCCGTCGGCCGCGTATTTTATCCCTCCGCCGGCCTTGGACCCCATAGCCAGCATGACCCTGGCCACAGGCACCCCAAGTTCTCGGAACTGCCTTGATATAAGCTCCTGTGACGCGCTTACTCCGCGCGGCGTACCGATAGCGTTCTCATATTCCATGAGATAGAAACTCGCGCCTGAAGTAGCCGCGAAATCCTTCTGTGATGACGGCTGCACGGTTATCGGGGCAGCGCGCACCACATCATACGAACGGGCGCTGGCCAGACGCGGAGCCTCACTTGCCACCGCGCTCACGGAGGACACTTCGAAAGAGCCGGCGAATTTCTGTTCGCTGGAATCCTTGAGCGCTATCTTTATCCCTATCCTCAACACCTTGGAGGGATCGAACCCTTTATCCGTCCAGGCCTGCACATCTTGCCCCGCGGTCGTTGGCGTATATTCGAACTCCACCCATCCCGCTTTGCGTACGTTCGTCCACTTGGAATACTGCGTCCTGTATTCCGAGTCCTTAGCGAAAAGCTGTATACCGTTTATGTTGCTGGTCGCGAACTCGGCCGGGATATTTATCCTCACCCGGATAGTTCTCCCGACCATGGAAGTCGGCTGGGGCAGCGGGACATATACCTCTCCCTTTGTCCTGTCGGGCGTACGTCCGGCCATATCGGCAGTAATAACAAGCGTGCCATTCCTTAAAACGGGATCGCTGGTTATGCCTTTGTCCGATTCGCTCGTCGTCTCGGTTTTCCATGCCCCGTTAACAAGCTCGACCGGTTCCGGGCGCTTAGAAGGAAGATACGGTGGCGTATTCGCCGCGGCCTGGGCAAGCATGTACTGTGAGCCCGAATTGTCCGCGAGGCCGTACCTCAGCGTATTTTCATTGTTGATCCTTATTATCTGTTCCGGCGTAAGCGTATCATACATGTCCCTGAACGAATCCAGCGCGCTCCTGAACGCCGGGTCGCTAATTCCGGAAAGACGCGCTATCATTTCCTCGGCGTAATCGACCGAGGATACGGCTGACTTAAAGTAATCGACCTCAGTAGCCGGGGTCGGCGCGTCATACTCGTCCAGCGTCTTCAGTTGTTCCGGCGCTATATCCCACCAGGAGTTCCTGTTAGCCCCGGTCGGGTCCACCTTATCCGTGTTGAACTCCACTTCCTTGGAGATGACTTCCCGGCTGTCACCGTCATATTTTATGTTATTAGTTACGCTGAGCAGGTATTCCTTCCCTCCCAGCACGACCACCAGGCGTTCCGCATGCGGGCGCTTCAGGTCATCCAGCTGGTCGAAATATTTTATCGCTATGGTCCTTTCCTTCGTACGGGTCATGACCACCGGGATTATTTCCTTTACAGGCGGCATGCCGTGGGTGTCCCTTACGACGAATATATGTCCTCTTTTCCCGCTTTCGGGATGGTCCGCCGTGCATTTTACGTATACAAGCCCCTTTGCCTTGTCCCTGGTCGCTATTTCCGTTACCTTTGTCCAATCCGCCGAATATTTGACCCATCCGGTAGCGGTAGGCACCATTCTGTATTCCAGCGCGGTCATCGAACCCCAGAAAAGGCCGTCTTCTATGCCCGGCACCTTCTTCGCCATGGCGTCCTTTACCTGCGGCGTAACGTTATTCTCC
>JAQUQS010000042.1:4842-6300 GCA_028715965.1 Candidatus Omnitrophota bacterium
ATTCTCCAGGTAAGCCAGTTGTTTGGTGAACTCATCGAACGGTATCCCTTTTCTCGCGGCTTCCTTAAGTGACATGCCCGGGTTGGTCATAGCGGCCATTACCCTCAGCGTCTTGAACATCCTGTCAAGCACAAGGCCTTGCTTCAGGCCCCTGGCAACTTCCGTGTTAAGGACCTGCCGTTCGGTCAGTGAATGCTCTCTTTTGTAGCTCATGACAGCTGTCGCATAGAATGAGGGATACAGACCGGAGTTCTTGGCGTCCGGATCGTTTAATAGCTCATCTACGGACATCGCTTCGTAAGAACCGAAGGTCCTGTCAAGCACGGGCCTCATGGCCTGTAAAAGCGGCAGTATCTTTTCGCACTCATCCAGGGTAAGACCCTGTGTTATCATGTACTGGTAGAAGAACCCGCCTCTCGTCGCGTCGTAGACCTTGTCTACCCCGGAAGGAGCCCTAACAACTTCGCCCTTACGCCTGCCTTCGAGAAGTCTACCCACCATGTCGTCCACGGAGAACTTGCCTATGGAGTCCTCTACCCCCATCGTCCTGACCGCGTTATCGAACATGCCGTTCCTTATCTTGGCCATTTCGCGCAAATACAATACGGCATCCCCGTCCGCCTGGTACCTCTGCCAGTCATCCAGCAAGCCCCTGAGATTGAGCATAGGACGATGGCCCCAATTATCGAACTTAGCCGGGCTGCCGGCCATTATCCATTCGTCGACCGCCACAGCCTGCATCTGGTCGGCGTACATCAGTATCTTGGGAAGGTCCGGCAAGACCTCGGTCATACTGTACACTTCCTTATACGGCCTTACATCGCTGATCAACAGGAACATATAGGACGGCATCGTCGTTCCGCGCCTATCGAGCTCTCTCTTTATGACGCTTATCCATGAAGCAACACCTCTTACATGCTCCGCCGCCCTTCTGGGTGTCATCCTGTGCGTGGAACAGAGGTCCGCCCATATGGAATCCCACTGTGCCTTAGATATGCTCTTGTCGAGTTCCTTCATTTCATTGGGATATGATTTGCGCAGTTCATCCAGTAGCACCGTTACGGACGCCGATACATCCTTGGGGGTCACATGGCTGCGCACATTAGGCGCCACGGTCCTCCTGTCTTTCCAAACATCTATGCCGTATATCTCTCTGGTAAGCGCGACCGGTCCGACCTTACCGCCATCATAGACCAGCCTGATCTCATATCCCACTTCCTCTCCGTTATCGATTATCGGGAAACGTACGAACCATATGTTCTCTCCCGGTTTCTTGACGAGCACTCTGGGCTGTCTGCTGACCGGGACTTCCGCGCCTGCCGGAACGACCCGGGTCTCGGCGGGAACCGCGGCGGAGGGTTTGATGTCCGCCGCCGGAACGGTCTTTCTGGCGCCGTCTATGAACGCCTTGTCCCTCTGCCAGTATCCGTTCATGAGAGGCAGTCCGTCCTTAAGCCT
>JAQUQS010000043.1 GCA_028715965.1 Candidatus Omnitrophota bacterium
TCAGATAGCCGCCGGTCGTGTGGGCACCGTCCGCGAATGAAATATCCACAACAAGTGTGCCTTCGGTCGTTTCCGTGTTTGAATAGATCAGCCTGTCCTGTGAATCATATTTCCGGTTCTCCATGTCCTTGGTGGTCGTGATGTCGGTCCCGTTGACTATGGTAGAGGTTTTCTGGAGAACATGTCCGAACGCGTCATACCTGTTGATGTCCTCTGTAACTGTCTGTTTTTCCATTCGCGTGAACCTGACAACGCCGGTCTGTGTGGTTATATCCAACGGCGTACCGCCAGGCGTAGTTGAAACTTTATAGCAATCCTGGTTGATCACTATCACGTAGAATATCTGGTCTTTGTCGGCGCCTGCCAATCCACTTAACACTATTGTGTCTCCATCCGAGAGACCGTGATCTTTCGAGGTGATCGTGTTGTTCATCGCGTCCACCGACGATGCCGCGACTTCGCTGGAACCGTGCGCTTTTTCATATACCTCGGTCTTGGAATGGATAAGCCTGCCCTTTGAGTCATAAACCCTGTCCTCCTGATCGACTTCTTTCCGTATCCCGTCGTCCGTGGTAATGACGCGTTCCATTTGCAGTACGTTGCCTTCCGCATCGTATGAATTGAAGCTTGTTTCTATGGAATATACGTCATCGACAAGCAGGGTGAAATTAAGTGTCATCTGCCCTACAGGCATAAGGATCGATGCTCCACCGGGCGCGGCGGATAACTGGAAGGAGTTCTCATCAACGTATTTAACATAGAAAACACCGTTCATGTTCCCGCCGGATATGCGTACCATGTCCCCATCAGAAAAACCGTGGCCCGCGGTCGTTATCGTGCTCCCATCTACCTGGACATCCCTCGTGGTCGCCCCGGCGTTCCCCTTTTCCGTTATTTTGGTATTCGAGTACAACAAATTCCCATCCGAATCGTATTTCCGGTCTTCGATATCGGATTCTATCCTGACGGTTTCATTGTTATTGAACGAATAATACGCGGCAAGGTCGTTAGCCGATACCATGGGTGAATTTTTGTTGGAAAGCATGCTTACTTCGGAGCTGCCGAGTATCCTGTCATAGAACGTAACTTCGTCTATGGAGCCGGAGAAGAAATATCGCGAGCTTTCTTCGTCCACCTGTCCCGTATGGAACCGCGTTTCATCCTTAACTCCACCTATGGCGGAGCCTTTAGAGCTTATGTCCACCCCGTCAAAAGCGTCAAAATGGGCCTCGTCGGCCAGTTTCCCGTCCAGATACAATTTGAACGTTCCCGGGTCGTTATTGTCTCCGCTTGAGAATGAATATGCCGCCGTATGCCATTCAGCCACGCTGACATTGGCGCTTAACCATACGGCAAAACTCCCGTTCCATAAGCCGGCGTAGACTTTCCCATCGAAGAGGTACATGTTGACGCCGCTGTCCTTACCGCCCTCCTCGTATAAAACCTGCAGTTCCGATGTGTTTTCGGCCTTGAACCACATGGCCCCGGTCCTTTCGCCGACGCGTTCACTTGAGATATCATCCGATGGCATCTCGATGTTGTTGAGGTCCAGATATGATGTGCCGTCAAAATACGCTACGCTGTCTCCCGACGTGACCTCTACGAATTTGATCCCATTGTTCACCGTGAGGTCATTGGAGTTCCCCGAGCCATCAAAGATAGTGTTCTCAATGGTCTTACGGGTCATCCTGAGGATATTGTCCTTTTCATCATAAGCTTCTATATCGGTTTCCAGGTACGAAACATCGGCATTTGCCCCTTCTCCGCGTGTTATCTTCTGCATCGAATATATCAACCGGTTCTTGTCGTCGTACTGCCTGTCTTCAGTGTCCATTATGCTTGAGACCACATCTCCCTGCCTGGTTATCTGTTCCATTCTGAGCACATTGCCTTTATCATCATATTTCCGCAGGAAGGTCTCTTCCGTATATCTGTTCTGAATGAAGGTAACATTGAACTCCGAGTCGATATTCTGGATGTCCAGCACATCGCCACCGAGTTTTTCCGATAACTTGAAAGTATCATCGTCAACCCGGATGACATAATAGACTTTTTCGGAGAGTCCGGAGTCCATGCCTATATTAAGGACCAGCATGTCGCCATCCAGAAGACCGTGATCAACGACCTTAAACGTATCATTGTCGGGATCAAAGTCCGTGATCTCGATATTCATCTTATCATTCTCTGCATACTCGGTGACCTGAACGCTTGAATGGTCGAGCCTGCCATCTTCGTTGTATTCCCTGTCCTCGACATCTTCCCGTCTGATCGTCCCCCCGTTCTCGTTCGTAGTTGTCGCCATCCGGAGGACCTGATCATTCACATTGTAGGACGATATCGTGGTCTCGACGGTATAAGAACTCTCGATCTTTACGGCGTCGCTGCGATATATGCCGCGATTTGCTTTGGTCAAGGTAATGATCTTTTCCGATCTAACATCATCGGCCGATCGCTGGACCGGGCCGTAAACTACGTTCTCCGGGTCCGGCACGCTGAACCTGAGTGGTATATATCCGTCTTCTTCGCTTTTTTGGACCGGGCCGTAGACCTGGGGACCTGTAGGCGCCGTGAACGAAAATGGCGAGTTTTGCAGCTCTCCTTTACTTATCTTGACATTCGAGCTTATTAATCGGCTTTGCCAGTCATATCGTCTGTCCTCGATATCTTCCTCGATCTCGATCTTATTGTCCTCTAACGTCGTGGTCTTCATCCTTAGTATCCGTCCGGCGACATCATATTTGGATATTTCGGTCTTGCGGTAATATGTGCGATCCACCGTAAGGTCCGTGAACAGACTTCTTCTGAAATTCGCGGCTAAGAACGACAGGTCGCCCAATGATATCTTGCCGTTACCGTCAATGTCGGCCGTAGCGTTGAAGCCCGGATCATCGGTCGTAGTCCGATAAAGCCCCTTGAATATGTCCAGGTCATCATAGTCGACATTGCCGTCAAAATCTATGTCCCCGGCAAGGAATCCGTTGGCCAGACGGATGCCCGGATCACTGTTCATGGTGCATTCGGTTATTTCGATATTCGAGTAGATGAGGTTACCGCGTGCGTCATACAAACGGTCCTCTATATCGCGTTCGAACGTGATCTTATCGCCCTCGATTATCATGCGGGATATCCGCGTGGCCTGGTTGAGATCATTAAAGGCCTCTATTTTGGTCTCTATCGTGGTAACATGCTCATGATCCCCATCGGTTTTAGTGATGGTTTTAAGCGAGTATATAAGGCGTCCTTTCTCATCGTAACGCCTGTCCGCTATATCCTCTTCCACGGTCTTCACGCCGCCTTTGTACGTAGTGATACGCATCCTCGATATATTGCCTTTTTCGTCATATGAGAGTATCTCGGTCTTCAGGAAATACGCGGTAATACCGTCGTCCTCATTCTTGCCGGCAAGCTGGCTGAGTATCTCCATCCAATTGGACTTATTGATCTTTAAAGCTTTGCTTATAAGCGTAAGGTCGGCCTCAATAATTACCTCGAAGGATTTCAAGAGACGTCCCTGGCTGTCATATTGCCTCGGTGCGGCATCTTTAGACCATGAGATCTTGCCGGCGGCCAGTTCACATGTTTCCTTGTAAACGATCAGGTTCCTGCCCAATATCGATATTTCGCCGGGATAGTTGTGGGTATATGTGGATGTGTCGACCTCAAGATGGAAATTAGAGGAAGACCCTATGTCAACGAACTCAATAAAGAACAGGTCTCCACTGGCGTTAGTCAGAACGGCATCGAAATCGATATTGTTAAGACGTGTGTAGTCCGCTTGTGAGACAAAGATGTATTGGGTGGAATTGATGAAGAATACCTTATAGCTGCTCAAACGCGTATACTCGGTCGGCGTTACAAGTACGAAATTCGTAGAGGTCAGGAAGTAAGTTTTATACTCAACGCCTGACAGGTACAGGGACATGCCGTTACCGGTCACGTTTATACCGGTCTGGTTATAGAAATCCGTTTTAGAATACGGGCCATACCAGGTGCCGTTGATGGTCGTATACGCGCCATTGCCCAAAGACTCGAGATCTTCGATCAGATATACGCTTTTGTCGTCATTCTTGAGCACTTCATACGCCTTGCCCGCGATCAATCCGGAGGGCAGATTGCCTTCCCCGAAATATATCGTATCGCCGGTCTCCAGGCCGTGGTTACTTCCCCATGTTATCAGGTTAGTAGTACCGTTCGATTGCAGGCTTATATCCGAACCTACCACATGTGTTCTGGTCGAATGGTCCAGCAAGCGTCCCTGGAAATCATATATCCTGTCGAAGTTCACCCATTCAAAACCGCTGTTATCCGATTTCATTACATATCTTTCATCCGTCTCTATCGTGGTGATCCCGCCGGAGGTGATATTCCTGGTCATACGCGTTACAAGGCCGAATTCGTTATAACCATGTATAACAGTTGAGATGTCAGTTGTTTTTCCGGCTTCGGTGACCCGGATGTTGGATGTTAAAAGCTGGCTTTTGCTGTTATATGTCCTGTTGCTGATATCCGTCTCGGTACTGGTAACGGAATTCGCCACCGTGGTCCTGGTCATTTTATTCACACGGCCGACGGTGTCATAGCTGGTAATACTGGTCTCGACCGTGTATTTATAATCCTGTCTTTCGAATATAGTTCTTCTGAACCTTACCTTGCTGCCGGCTGACGTAATATTGACTATGTTCCCGTTCTTGTCCCGTAACTGGAATGTCGTGCATAAGTTGTTGGCGTCCGTATTTGTCCCTACGACCCAGTAATATTTGACATCCGCGCTTATTCCTCCGGGTAAAGTGTCCCCCACGATCGTGACGACTTCACCGTTAGATATTTTATGTCCCGTACTTGTAATAGTGTCTGCGCTCGCGTTGACCGTTGCCGCCATTTCCATCAAGCTGTATGTAACGGCTGTTCCGGAGCTTGTCAAGGTCAGCGCGGTGGTCCCGTTCAAGGATATCTGGAAAGTGTTCGCGGTGACGTTTATAACATAATAGAATGTCCCGGCTTTAGTTCCTCCGGGTAATACCGTGCCATCAAGTTTTATCCTGTCTCCATTGACCAGTCCATGACCCGTTCTGGTTATCTTATTGTTGCTTACGGTGCACTCCTGCTGGTAGTGATATTCGCCATCCGAATACACATATATCAACTCGTCACCATCCCCGCCGCCGGTTAATGATGGTGAGAGTTCGTGTATCTCTATCTTGGAATGGGTCAGAAGTCCGGCCGCGCTATATGTCCTATCGACCAGATCTGTCTCTTTTACGACCATTCCGGGGAGCTCGTATGATCTGCCATCCATCGTAGGTCCGGAGATATAATTACGGGTCTCCTGGTGTATCCTTGTCGCCTGCCCCAGGTCGTTGTATTTGGTCACGGAGTAGCTGACCTGTTTTCTCGTAAAGTATTCGGTTATTGTATTACCATTATCCTGGCGTGTACGCTGTTCCTGTATCAGTGTGGTTGAACTGACCAGCCGTCCCTGCTGGTCGTATAACCTGTGCCCGAACCCGATGTTAAGGTAATAATTCGGCTTGGTCTCATCGGTAAAATTCGGAACTATACCACCGCCGGCAAGGGCGGTTTCAGCGTCGAAATCCCAGTCAGCTTCATATACTATCCGTCCGTCATCATAAATGGACGCTTTCCCCATATGGAGTACCTGTCCAAACAGGTTGTAGTCCATCATCCAGGTCTCTTCCTGGTATGAAATATTGAGGTTCGTGCCGGTTTCGGTGATCTGTTCCTGGGACAGC
>JAQUQS010000044.1 GCA_028715965.1 Candidatus Omnitrophota bacterium
GTCATCGTAATAGGCCGCGACGGAATAACTCATTATCTCCACTCCGTCCACGAACACCGTCATCATGGTTCCGTCGAGGTCCACCCTTATTAGATGGTAAGACTGCATGTTTATGCCGGAAATATAGCTGGAGAGCGCCTTGCTTACCAGGGTAGTGCTGCTCCCGTCAGAATAGAACCTTTCCAGGGTTATACTTTCGTTGCCGTCGACCCGCACCGCGTATCCCGACTGCAGCGCCGCGTCCATACGGAAGTATATGTAAGCGTAATCGCTGCTGCTATAGTCGATCTTCACACTGGACGATACGTACCCGTCCTTGAGTCCCGCTTTGTTCACGAGCGCCTTGTTGTAATCCGGCGATGTGGCCGTCTGTTTGATCGCTCCGCCGTCTATCTGCCACGCCCCGCTGACCGGCACGACGGCATTACGCGCTATCGAATCCAGCCGATCAGACACGCTGTAATCCGTTCCGTTAACAGTTATGTCCTCGTCAAAATAGGTACGGGAATACCAGTTCGAAGTACCGTAGCCGACCTTGCCCGTGGAGAAAGACGTGTCCGTCTTGGTACTGTATTCGTTAGAGTCCTTGATGCCGTCAGCATCCATGTCCACCCAGTACTCGATGGAAGAGCCGGAGAGCGTTATCTGGATATCATACCAGGTGTTCTCCGAAAGGCTCCCTATACCGTATTTAGCGTCTATCTGTGAAAGGGTCCCGTCGGTCACCTTGTACAGACGCAGGTAATTATTGTCCAGCTTTACCGCGTAACCGTTCCTGTCGTCCTGCATACGGAAGAATACCAGCGGCCTGTTGCTCGTACTCGACCCGAGGTTCACTCGGGTCTTCAAGGTACCGTTGGTTATACTTACGTCATCCAGCACGTATACGGCCGGGCTGCTGTCACTGTACCCGTTGTCTTCCTGGAACACGTAACCGTCACCGGACACCCACATCCCGCTAGCCGGGACATTGGTCGTCGGCAACGCGGAAGAGAAGTTCTGTATGGTATCGGCGTAAACGGCCTTTACCTCGTCCACCCAGGCGCGATCATCCGACGCGCCCGATGTAGCGGTACGGTTATATTCCCACCGTATCGTATGGGTTCCCGCGCCCAGGCTGGAACTCCAGCTCTGCCATCCGTTCGCTCCTCCGGATATCTGCCCGACCGGCGAACCGTCGACATAAAGCACCAGTTTATCGGTGGATGCGGAATCTACCCGCCACTTGAAGGAAAGCGTCGCCGTACCGTCAAGCGTGATCGACCTGGACATGGAGCTTGTCGAACCGGCCGCGGTAGCTGACGCCTGGGCCGCAAAACCGTCTGTCCCTTCCGGCACCACAGAGTTCTGTATCACCCATGTGCTTTCCCCGTACTGTGACGGCAGTTCACCCGTCAATACCGGTTCTCCTTCCTGGTCAAAATCGTTATCCAGTATCGTATCCTGCCGATAAAGCTGTATGGGATAATTACTGAAACTACCGTTAAGAGCGTTAAGGCTCTGGTCCGTCGCGCTACCGTCGTTGAAGGAATAATAGAGCACAAGGTTAGTGTCGGACACGTTCGGTCCGGATGCCATGATAGAATTTATCTCGGCCTCGCTCAGGGCGTCCTTATATAGCACGACCTCGTCCATGGAGCCATTGAAGTTCCCGGCGAAACCGCGCCCGATATCGAACGGTGATGTGCTGGCCGTAGCGGAGGAATACTGCGCATCCTCCTCTTTGACGAGTTCACCGTTTATATACCAGCGTATCTTCATGTTAGCAAGGTCACGTACGACAGACACATAAGCCCATTCCCCTGCCTCGAGGCTCACCCCGGAATTCACGCACTGATTCGGCGTGGCATCCCTGCCGGCCGTACCGTAATAATAGTTCAACGTACCGTCGGTCTCGAGACTGATTGACCCTTCCCCGCCGTAGGCCTTATTGATCGGGGTCTGACGTGTATTGAAATTATCGGCTTTTATCCAGAAACCAATGGTCTGGTCTCCTGTTATCTGAAGTTCCGAGGAATTGTTACGCCTTATGTAGTCATCTGAACCGTCGAAATCCATACACATATCCTCGTTCTGCAGAACACGGATGTTGTCTACCCATCCCCTGTCCGGTTGCGTGGCGCTCAGCTCGTTCCTGGTGAATGTCCATCTCAACGTATACGTGCCGGTCTGCAATATCTCTGACGTGATCTTCTCCCAGTCAGCCTCACCGCTTATCTCAATGGAATACACCACGTTCGAATCGGATTCCCTTATCACCTCGAAGCGCATCACGTTAGCATCACCGGCCGCGAGCTTCCAGTCAAACTCGATATTACCTTTGTCCGACAACACGACCCCGGACTTCGAGAGGTACGTGGATTGCCCGGACTGTATGTCTTTCGTCTGCGCCGCGCACCCGGAGCTGCCTGCATACACGATGTTCTGGGCGGTCCAACCATCCGTTGAATATCCGCTTATCGCGTAACTGAGCGACGGGTCGAACGTACTGTACGTAAAGTCCTGCTCTATGTCGCCGTAAACCACCTGTATCTCGTCCACCCAGGCGTTCGCGCTGGCGGCGCCGGACCCGGTGGCCGAACGGTCATATGCCCACCTGATCGTATGTGTTCCAGCGTCCAGCCCTACCGTACACACCAGCCATTCGTCCGTGTCACCACTGATGTAATCCATCTCTATGCCGTCCACATACACCTTCAGCTTGTCGGTAGCCGCGGAATCGACCTTCCATTTGAACTTCAGGACCGCGTCACCTGTCACGGAAACGGTACGGCTCATGAACGATACGGCACCGGCGGCCGTAAGGCCAGAAGCTGCCGCGTAACCATATTCGTCCACGGATACCGCGTTCTGGACCGTCCACTTACGCCCGTCCGTATTCGTGTCGTATCCCTCGGGCAAGGATGCCTGGTCATAATACGGGACCAAAGGCTCGAACTCCTCGGAAGACACCTGGTCGAACATCGGTGACACCGTAGCCCCATAACAGAGTATGCCGTTCCGTCCCTTACCAGACAGGTCGGTAGCAGTACCGTCACTGAAATCGTAATAGAGCTCTATGTCCGAGGAAGAGAACCCGCTGATACCGTTCTGCACCAGTTCCATGATCTCGGCGTCAGTGAGGTCGCGGTTAAACACCGCCACGTCATCCATTATACCAGCGTTCTGCCCGGAGCCGGAATGGTTGCCGATAACACCCAGATCACTGGTTACCCGCAGATCTATCTCGCCCACGAAGACACCATCGACGTAGAACCTGGTACCAGAAGTTGTCGTGGTCGTGGCTATGTGATGCATACCGGCGCTCAGGTTATCAAGATCATATCCGCTCGAATACCAGCCGTTATTGTACACGCCGAGCTCACCGTTCGCGTTAACCATTATATGGTGGTAAGTCCCCCCCATGGCCTGGAACAATGTCCTCCATGACCCGGTTTCCGGAAGCGGCATGTCGACCCAGGCCGCCAATGTCCGGTTACCGTTCATGTTGACGGTTGACACCAGCTTTACGTATTCCTTGGATGAATCGCAAGTCAGCACGCCGTCATACGTCTTTGTCATGACGCTTACATTATCTACCCATCCCTTGTCCTCATAAACGGAAGCCCCAGCCGTCTTTGAATAGGTCCATTTTATCGTATATGTTCCCGCCGCCAACTCCTGGCTGGTGAACCTGGACCAGTCCTGTTCACCGCCTATACTTACCTCCTGGACGACAAGACCGCTACCGACATTTATGATCTGGAACGTAAGCGTGTTCCCCTCGGCTGAAGATATTTTCCAGTCAAAATCCACGCGGCCGGACGAGGCCAGCGTGATGTTCTTCTGCATTGAAGTGCTCTGCCCCGCCGCGATGTCATTGGAGGCCGCGGCGAAGCCGGGTTTGTCCTGGCTTACTGCGTTCTGCAGCACCCAACCGGTGGTAGTGAATCCTTCCGGCATGGTGGATATCTCCGTACCGTACGGATAATCATCGGCTCTCTGGCTGGCCAGGACATCACCATAAGTCACCACTATTTCGTCCACCAATGCCCCATTCCTGGCCGCGCCGGAAGTAAGTGTCCGGTCATATTCCCATCTTATGGTATGTTCCCCGGAAGTAACCGCTACCTCGACAAGGGTCCATCCCGCGGAACTACCCGTAACGGTGGACTTCAACTGGCCGTCCACGTACAATTTAAGTTTATCGTTTGCCGAAGAATCCAGTTTCCAGAGGAAGCTCAATATCCCGTCCCCCTCAAGATCTATGGTGCGTTCCATATAGGACTTGGCCCCTCCTGCGGTGTCCCCGGACTGGACCGCGTATCCTTCCATATCCCCGTACACATCGCCGGACTGGCATTGCCATGCCGACACCCCGGAGCTGGTCGAATATCCTTCAGGCAAAGCGGTATAGGACACGGCGGCTGATTCATAATCACAGCTATCGCTGAATATCTTCACCGTTTTTGCGGTATAAGACATGTCCCCGTACGTATTGGTCGTTACGGTAACGGGCGAAAGGTTGGTTGGGCTGCCATCATCGAACGTATAATGCAACACAAGGCCATCGGTAACCTCTCCTGCTCCGTTCTGCGCTATATCGGCGATCTCGACGGCCGTAAGAGCCCTTGAATACATGGCGAGATCATCGAGCGACCCTTTATAATCGTCACAACCCGAGAAACCGTTACCGATATACAGCCGGTTACTGCTGTCGCTGGCCTGAGAGAAAAGCGCGTCGGTCTCGTTCACGAGTTCCCCGTTTATGTACCAGCGCAACTTCATATTTTCAAGGTCTCGGACCACGGCTATGTGCGTCCACTCCCCAGCCTTGATCTTCGTACCGGAACTGAACATCTGATACGGCTCTCCGTCAGCGCCGTTGGCGCCGTAATAATAACTTATGGTTCCGTCAGTCTCTATGGCTATAGCTCCTTCGGACCCATACGCCTTGTAGAACGGCGACCTCCTGGTGCCGAGGTCCTCCGGGTTGACCCACATACTTATCGTCTGGTCTCCGGTGATACTGACTTCCGGAACATCATCTATGTATATGTAGTCGTTGCCGCCGTCACACACCATCGCGTTACTGGATCTGGCGTATATGTTTATCTCGTCTATCCAGCCATGGTCCGTGATCGCTGGGTCATCCGTCGCCTTCACATATGTCCAGCGCAGGGCGTAAGTACCGGTGGGCAGTACATCGCTTACGATCTTCTGCCAATCCTGTGTACCACTTATCTCGACCTCGTAGACCACACTTGAATCGGATTCGTCTATTACCTCGAACTTAAGCGTATTATCATCCCCACTGTTGAGTTTCCATTCGAACTCTACCCTGCCGCCATCTTCGAGATATACCCCGCTCTTCTGGGTATAAGTCGAGCCGCCTGCAGATATATCGGCCGTCTGTATCGAGCGGCCTAAGTCATCATAGGACACCGTATTT
>JAQUQS010000045.1 GCA_028715965.1 Candidatus Omnitrophota bacterium
TAGTGGTCATATGAGGCATATCCGTTATCCCGCACCCACTCCTCCAGCCTGAGCGCGGCCTTCCAAAACGTTATCATAGCGCTATTATCGTGTTTACGATCCATTATCCTCCCCGTTGTATATATCCATATATTCAAGTGCCACCATCTTTTTATCGAATATCTTCCCCAGTGTAGAGTTATTTGTCCTCATTTTCCCGGCGATATCCCTGTTCGCTTCCAGGAAAAGCACTTTACTGGCGATATCCCCGGGGGTGCCCTTTTCCACAAAAAGACAATTGTCGGGATCCTTCATATAATCCATGGCGAACCTGAACCTCGTCGTCACAACGGGCGTGCCACATACTATGGCGTTAAGAAGCGACACCGGGATACCTTCGGCGCAATGCGTCGGGAACACGAATATGTCAAAATAATGGTATATGCGTTTTACCGTAGCCTCGTCGAGAAAAGGAAGGATGAACACATTGCCTTCCAGCCCCTTCTCTTTTATCATATTCTCCACGACACCGCGTTCTTCCCCGAATCCACCGACGTAAAAATACATCTCTTTCTCCCTTAAAATGGGCGGTATGGCGTCCAGGAAATCGTATATACCCTTTTCCCTTACAAGCCGGGAAAGATACAGCACCCGGGGGAGGTTCCCGGCCTCATGGGAAAAATACACGGAATCCTCTTCTTTCTTCGGAAAATCACGTATATCGACCGCGTTCTTCATGACGCGGTATTTGTGGTCCGGGGCGTCGAAACATTTCATGAACTCTTTTTTTTCGGCGTTCGTCCCCACACACACCACGTCCGACAACCTTATCAGCGTCCTCCCCAGCCATCTCCAGAAAGGCTTCATCCCCGACAGGAACTCCCGGTTACTGCCATGCGCCTTCAGTACGAACCTTACGTTGAGTGCCCGGGCCGTTAACGCGAAGAATATATCACGTGAAACCGACATCCAGTCGAAACTCGAGTTGAAATGTACGATGTCCGGCCTGAACATCAGGCATTTCAGGTCGAACCTCACCCAGTCAGCGAAACGCGTCACGAACCGGAACAGGAAATTGTCCCTGTCGGTGAAAGACCCGCAATAAAAGAACTCCATTTCTCCCGGCGAGAGTTTTTTTACGGCGGATATGAACACGTCCTCCGTCTGTTTGATCCCTCCGACCTTCCTTCTGGGCAGCACATACAATATCCTCATGCGGGCCCGCCTTTCGTCCCCGTGTACGCGAGCATATCCCTGAGCGTCCTGTCAAGATCATATTCCGGCGCCCAGCCCAGAGCCTTTATCAAGCTTATATCGGCCCTCTGGTACGGGACCTTTTGCGAGCCTTTCCTTTCCCTTACACACTGCCGGGCCAGACCCGACAGATCAAGCAACCTGTTAAGGACGGTCTGTAATTTTACGGCTCGTCCCGAACCCACGTTATATGCCCGCCCGGGTTCCCCTTTTTCCGCGAGCAGCATATACGCCCGCGCGGCGTCACGCACATCCACGAGATCCCTGTACGCCGACAGGTCAAGCGTATCGATCTTCCGTATCTTCCCCGTTCTATATTCCGATATTCGTTTTACGAAATTCCCGCACGCGAGCTTATCCGTCTGCCCCGGGCCGATAAGGTTGAATATCCTGGCGGTGACCACGTTAAGTCCGTACATCCTGAAAAAAAGGTCCGCGGTACACGTCTGCAGGAGTTTGCTCGCCCCGTACATGGAAACTGGCCTCGGAGGGCAAGATTCCCCTATACCTTTTTTGCCGGCATACCCGTACTCAGCGGAAGAACCGGCATTCACCACGGTCACCTTCTTTCTGTACGGTAAAAGCCCGGCCAGGAAAACGTGCAGCATAGCCGCGTTGGCCGTCAGAAGGTCCTCCGGCCCCACCCCATGTGTCACTCCGGCCAGATGGAAACATGTTATTCTTGTGGCTGCGTCCATATGCGGAAGCAGCCTGGCCGGGAACCCGCGCAAGAGGTCCACCCGGATGAACTCATCCACATCCGGAACAGATCTTTTCCCGCCCGCGGCATCAACACCCGCGATCACGGCCCCGGGCGCTTTTTTCCTCAAGAGCTCCAAAAGGACACGACCCGTAAAACCAGCGGCTCCGGTCACTATCACCAGTTCCTTACTTTTCACTTATATCCTCTTCCTGCCACTTTTTTCCCAAAAATCCAGTGCCCGGCTATAATCCTCAGGGGTCCCGATATCGAACCAGTCACCCTTCATCATGAACACTTTTACTTTCATGCCTTTGTCCTTGAGCCTGATCATAAGTTCAGGAAGATCCAGGTGTTCCCCCTTTTTTATGAACTTAAGCGCCTCCGGGCTGAAACAATATATACCCGTGCTGACAATATGCGTGTATTCCGGTTTTTCATGGTAATCCGTAAGGTACCCGTCCCGGTCATGCTCGATCATACCCAGGCTCGAGCGTTGTTTTTTCCTGTAACAGCATATGGTCGCGATCGAGCCCGCTTTTTTATGCGCTTTTACGAGGTCGCCGAGGTCCATATCCGCCAGGACATCACCGTTCATCACCAGAAAGTCCGATCTTTCGCCTTTAAGCGCCTTTATGGGGCCCGCCGTACCGAGCGGCCTGGTCTCCCGGGCATAGGATATCTTGACCCCGAATTTCCTACCGTTACCAAAATAGGCCTCAACAAGTTCGGCCAGGTACCCGACCGCGAACACCATATCCTTGACCCCCGCCCGCTTGAGCTGCCCCACTACGATCTCCAGTATGGTACGGTCCCCCAGGGGGAAAAGCGGTTTAGGTACGGTAGCCGTGAACGGTGCCAGTCGCGTCCCCTTACCTCCGGCCAGTATTAATGCCTTCATGCCGTGTCCCTCTTTTCTTTTTGAACATCACAATATTTTAACGCCATGCCGAAGAACCCCCATATTGGTATGGCAAAATAAGGAAGCTCCAGTATGACCTCGAAATTCGCCACCACCAGCCAGTACAGGACGCCTGCCGCGATAAAAACGCCTTTTATCCCAGCATACATTATAGCCCGACGCGCAAGCCGCACGAAGAATGCCCATATCAACACTACTATGCCCACGCCGACAGCTCCCGCCCGATACATCATGTGCAGGTAAGAATTATGCGGCTCAAGCCACCTGTCCCCCACGGACCACTTAAGGCTCATGAATATACCCGGTTCTATAGGCCGGCCGAGGTCCATGCCGAATACCGGCATTTCCTCAGCGTATTCCCCTGCCATATAGTGCCAGAGATAGAGCCTCCATAAGATGTTCTTATACGCGTCCTCCAGGGACCTCTGGTATCCCGGGTCATTGTATTTCTCCTGCGGAGCCCTGTATCTATCCTCAGCCGTGTTCTTTTTGTAGAGCAGAAGCTCATATCTTGACATATCGTATTTATAATTTTTTCCCTCCGCGGCTTCCGCCATATATTTCTTGTGGTAATTCATGAGTTCATCCACCTTCACGACGGACTTGATGGCGTTGGGATCCACGAACATGACCGCGCCAAGCGCGAAAAGCAGGAGTACTCCCACGAGTATCCTGCGGGAAATGATCACACCCCTCTTTTTCCGCGCCAATGTCAGTCCCGTGACAATAAATAGCATGGAGCATATCTCGGCAAAAAACACACCCCTGTGGACCGCATAGAGCGCCCTGTATGGGAATACCGCAAGAAAGAGCCCCAGGAACGCGTTCCTCCTGTCATCCCGTATAAGGGATATCACGAACATAAGAAATACCAATAGATACGTATACGCGAAATACGGGTCGGGGACACGCAACGTGAAAAGCACCCCGACCGCCAGCGCGATAAGATATCGCGTGGGTTTTGCCACCAGATATCTCGCGTCAAAGAACTCGTAGAAGAACACGGCGAATACCGGGTAAAGGAAAAGCGCCGTATTCCTCAAGGAAAGCGCCCCCCATCCATGTACCCGTGAATGGCCTTCCACGCGACGAACAATAGATATACCAATAACGCCGCGTCCCATTTCCCGGAACGGGCCCCGCGCAGCATCCTTTTTACGCAGTACAATACGGCGCAGAAAGCCATTAACGCCTCCCCCACGAACAACGGTATCCCGGAAAACAATAACGCGACGGTCCTTTCCGCGAAAAACGATGTTTCCACCGAGTACATGAGCGCGAAGACACCGAACACGGCCAGGGCCGTTATATCCACTATTCGGGCCGCCATATTTTTCCCGATCCCTATGCTCATACCACGTATCCGTCCCTCCGGTAACACGCGATGTTCTCTTCCCTGCCGAACCATTCGATCGTCGACCTGAGCCCGTTTTCCAGCGTGTACCCGGGACCCCATCCGGTCAGGTCCTTTAATTTCGCCGGGTCCCCCACAAGCCTTTCCACTTCGCTCTTTTCCGGCCTCGTACGTTCCCGCGCTTTCCTTATGATCGCGGAGCTCCCGGTTATTTCCCTGATCTTATCAGCGAGCTCTCCTATGGATATCTCCTCGCCCGTGGCTATATTTATCTCTTCACCTATCGTCCGGTCCGACGCGGCTATCGCGATGAAACCATTGACCGTGTCTTTAACATATACCAGGTCCCTTGTGGGATGTAGCGCTCCCAGCTCAATCTCCTTCTTCCCTGACAATATCTGCGTGACCACCGTCGGTATTATGGCGCGGGCGGACTGACGCGGCCCGTATGTGTTGAACGGCCGAACAATGGCTACCGGTAAGCTGAAACTACGGTAGAACGACTCGGCCAGGGCGTCCGCTCCTATCTTCGTGGCCGAGTAAGGCGATTGTCCCTGGCGGGGGTGGTCCTCACTCATCGGTACGCTTATCGCGGTCCCATATACCTCCGAGGTCGACGTTACAAGCACCTTGTCCACCCCGGCGTCACGGGCGGCCTGAAGCACGTTCAAGGTACCTTTTACGTTCGTGTCCACATAGCTCTCGGGGGAACAATAACTGTAGGGGATCCCTATAAGCGCCGCGAGATGGAACACCACGTCCACGCCCTTCATGGCCTCCCGCACGGAGTTGATGTCGCGTACGTCCCCCATGAAGACATCCGGTCCGGCATCCCCCGCGCCGCAGGCAGTTTCAAGCCAGCCGTATGACCCCATGAAATTATATAGCACCATCGCCTTTACGTCGCATCCCAGCCCGATAAGAGCCTCCGTGAGATGGCTGCCGATAAAACCTTCCGCCCCTGTAACAAGTATTTTTTTACCCTTAAGGTCCATTTTCCTCTCCTCTTATTGTTCGTTGTCCGTCATCCTGCCGGAGAACATACATTTCTTGAACGCGGACTTCGCGCCATAATACGTTTTGCGCGCGAATTCACCTAAAGCCGCGTTACGTCCGAACAACCTGGCAGCAGCCAGTAGCAGTAATGTCTTGGGGTTCCACGGTCCGACCGACAACGCCTTCCCCGCCCTTTCCCCGCCCTTATCATATT
>JAQUQS010000046.1 GCA_028715965.1 Candidatus Omnitrophota bacterium
GGCACCCATAATTTTGATTTTGTCGACGATACGCTTACGCTCGAGAAAGAACGCCTGCTCGGGCTCTGTGACCTGATCATATCCCGCGGGCTCAGGATAAACTGGATCTGCAACGCGCGTGTCAACGGTTTTGACGATGATATGGCCCTGAAACTGAAGGAGGCCGGATGCCGGAACGTGTGTTTCGGCGTGGAGTCGGGGGATCCCGAGGTCTGGAAGACGGTCAACAAAGCCGTTACCCGCGAAGAAATACTTTCCGCCCATCGCGCGGCCCGCCGGGCGGGCCTTATCGTTACTTCATTCTTTATGGTGGGTAACGTGGGTGAGAGCCGTGAAAGCATCGATAAGACCATAAAGTTCATGAACGAGATAGAGACGGATTATCCCACATGTTCGATCGCCACACCATATCCGGGCACGGAAATGTACCGTATGGGACAGGCTAACGGATGGATCAGGGTGAGAGAGTGGGACGAATATGTCACCACGCCGCATGTTAAGATGGACTATCGGCCTGTCTGGACCAACGGTATCATGAGCGAGAAAGAGATACTTGACGCCTACTATCTTGTCAATTCCCGGATCATTTCCAAAAAACTGGTCACGAGGTACGGCAGGTTGTATTATCTTAACCCGAGGTTCTATAAGAACGAGATCGTCCGCAGGATAAGAAGCGCGGGATTTAAAAACGTATTCGCGCTGATGGGAAGGATCCTCCGGAGAAAAGGGTGAATTTATGTGCGGTATATGCGGAATATATAACTACGCGTCAGACGCCAGGGCGAGCCAGGCCGGTATCCGGTCCATGATGGACAGTATCGCGCACAGGGGTCCTGATGGAGAAGGCCTGTACATGGACAAGTCCGGGGTTGTAGGGTTCGGGCACAGGAGGCTCTCCATAATCGACGTCGAGAGCGGCACGCAGCCTATGTCCAACGAAGATGGCAGCGTATGGATAACATATAACGGGGAAATATATAATTTCAAGGAACTTTCCGACCAGCTCATGACAAAGGGGCACAGGTTCAGGACGCGTTCCGATACGGAAGTCCTTGTACATCTTTACGAGGAATACGGACAGGATATGCTTGATACGCTGAACGGTATATTCGCCTTCGCGATATGGGACGGGAGGAACCGAAGATTCCTTGCGGCAAGGGACCACTTCGGCGTTAAGCCGTTCTATTATCACGATGACGGTAAGAGCCTCCGGTTCGGGTCAGAGATAAAGGCGATCCTGGCGTACGGGGACATGGAGAGGGATGTGGACCTTATGGCGCTGGATATGTGCCTGACTTTCCGGTACGCGCCTTCTCCACATACTTTGCTCAGGAACGTCAGGAAGCTCGAGCCTGGCGAATGTATCATATGTGAGAAAGGAAAGGTCCGTGCCCGTAGGTTCTCGGGACGGATGCCGGAGATCAACAGAGGGAAAAGGGTCGAAGAGTGGGAAGCGGAGCTTTCCGGGGTTTATGGGGACGCGACACGCCGTCAGATGGTCAGCGATGTCCCTATAGGGATATCGCTTTCGGGCGGGGTGGATTCAGGCACCATACTTTCGGCAATGGCGCGGGTTTCCTCCGGCCGGGTGAACGCTTTTACCGTAGGGTTCGAGGAGGGGGAGAAGGATAATGAGATAGAAGCGGCGAGGGCCCTTGCCGATATGTTCGGAGCTGATTTCAACTCGACCATCATCAAACAGAAGGATTACGCGGAGCTTTTCGCCAGGTATATGTGGCATCTGGAAGAGCCTACCGGGAATGAGTCGGCCCTGGCGTATTATTTCGTAGCGGAACTGGCCAGAGGCAAAGTTAAAGTACTTTTGAACGGGCAGGGAGCGGATGAGGCCTTTGCCGGATATCCCCGGCACAAAGGGGAGAAGATGTCGGCGCTATTCAGGCCGCTCGGGCTTCTTTCCACGTTCCCGTTCGGCAACGAGCAGATGAGGAGGATATTCTATTCACTTCCCCAGGCTGACGAGGCGGAAAGGTTCTACAGGATATATTCGATAATCACGGACAAGATGAAAGGGGCGCTTTACGGGCCGGAGCTCCGGGGGGTATCGGTTCGCGGCGCGGCACGCCAGTTCATTTATGAATGGGTCAGGGAGCGCGCCACAGCCGGTACTGGTCTCGAGAAGATGCTCTACATTGACGCGAGGACTTCCCTTTCGGATAACCTGCTCCTTTGTGAGGACAAAATGTCCATGGCCTGCGGGATAGAGGCTCGGGTCCCTTTCCTGGACCGCGAGGTCATGCGGGTAGCCGAGACCATCCCGGGCAGGCTCAAGATCTCTTCGTCCGGCCAGAAGTATATACATAAACTGGCATGCCGGGGGTTCCTTCCGGAAGGAACGGTTCACAAGAGGAAGATAGGCTTTTTCAATCCTATGGATAAATGGCTTGCCGGCAGCATGGGGGAACTCCTGACGTCCTACATAGACCGGAAAGATTCTCTTACATCAAGATATCTTGATCCTGCCGGGGTGAAGGGCTGTATAGAAGCCCATCGCCGGGGGAGCTCCGACCAGAAGCGCATACTTTTCCTGCTTTTGTCACTGGAAAAATGGTACCGCATATTCATACTTAAGGAGGATAAAGAGTGAACCTTATACGTGGATCTTACGGCAGGTTGAAAGAGATATCCGGTCCATGCGTAGAACGTATCCTTCCCGTTCTACTGCCGTGTATATTCGTCTTTTTGTGCCTGTTCCATTACGCGTCGGGAAGGCCTTTCTGGCTTGACGAGAATTTCATACTTGAAAAGATACAGATGGCGGGGCCATCCGGGCTGTTCGGCCCGTTAGGGTCGCAGGCGTTCCCCAGAGTCTATCTCGTACTGGTACAGCAGGCGGGATATCTGGCGGGATTCAACGTGTTCGCGCTGCGTGCCCTGCCTCTGGTGGCTATGCTGGCGGCGTTCTTTGTGTGGATACGTATATACCGGGCCCAGGAAGGCCGCGGGGTAGGATATGTCCTTTTCCTGCTTTCCTGGTGCGGTTCGAAGTTCATGAGCTATTACGCCTCTGAGCTCAAACAGTATTCCGGCGAGCTTCTTTTGTCGGGGCTGTTCACCATGTTCGTGCTCAGGCAGGCCGGATCGCTGAAGGAGCCGGTGATAAAGTTCCGGGAGGCCGCGCTCTGTTTTATCATGCCGTTCGCGGTACTTTTTTCCTATACGGCGTATTTTTTCCTGCCGTTACCCGCATATAACCTTATAGCGGGGGGACGGGGTAGCCGCAAGAGCGTTATCCTTTTCGCGGCGTATCTTGTCGGGGCCATCGTAGCGGTAATGTTGTCCTATAACCTGGATGTGAAGTACGTGCAGAACTCAAGCGGGATGTGGGGGTACTGGCACGATTATTTCATATCGGTCGCGTCGGTGCCGGAGTTCCTCCAAACATTTACCGAAGGCGTCCGCAACCTGTATGTGCGTTGGTTCCTGGAGGTGAGCCTTGTGCGCAGGGTGATAACGGTATTCCTGCCTTTTTCGCTTTTTGCTACTTTTGTCATGGGGTGGAAGAACATCCGTCGTGACGGCATGATGATAACACGTCTTTCTTCGATGGCCATGTATCTCGTGACGGGACTGGCGGTCGCGGGGGCGGTTAAATTATATCCGTTCACCGGCGCCAGGATAACATTATATATCGCGCCGTTCATTTTTTATGTTACGATAAAAGGTATAATGACATTGTGGGATAAGGTGCCGCTTCTCGGGAAGGGCATGGCCGCTTTGTACGCGGCGACACTTATCGGTACCACTGTATATATATTCATGGAATACGTATCACTTTACGGAAGTTGAGGTGGATGAAGGTGAAAAAATTGATGTTTGTCGCCGGGGCGCGGCCGAATTTCATGAAGATAGCTGTCCTTCTGCGTCTTGTGGACGCTCATCCCGGTGTTAAGGCGGTGGTGGTACATACGGGACAGCATTATGACCACGAAATGTCCCAGAGTTTCCTTGACGACCTGGAGATACGGGAACCGGACCATTTTCTTGATGTGGGCTCAGGAACTCACGCCGAACAGACGGGAAAGGCGATGACAAGGTTCGAGGAGGTATGTGCCCGTGAGAGACCGGATATGGTTATCGTCGTGGGAGACGTTAACTCGACCCTTGCCGCCAGCGTGACGGCAAAAAAAATGGGGATAAAAGTTGCCCATATCGAGGCGGGTCTCCGCAGTTTCGATATGACGATGCCCGAAGAGATCAATCGTATATTAACGGACAGCATAGCGGACCTTTTGTTCGTAACCGAAAAAAGCGGGTCCGAGAATCTGATGAACGAAGGCAGGGGAGGCGGCGTGGTCGGCAAAAAAAGCGTAAGCAAGGTCTTTTTTGTCGGTAATACCATGATAGACAGCCTGAAATTCGGTCTGGACAAACTGACAAGGGTCGATACGACGGGGTTCGGGATAAGTATGCTTAAGAGCCTGCTCGGGGGGTACGGCGTAGTCACTTTGCACAGGCCTTCTAACGTGGACGACCCGGAGAAGTTCAAGCGTTTGGCCGCTATGCTCAACAGGATATCAGCCAAAGTGCCCATGATCTTTCCCATACACCCCAGGACCAGGAAGAACGCGAAAGAGTTCGGGATAAAGTTCGGGGAGAACATACATGTCGTAAACCCCCTGGGATATCTTGAGTTCATGTATCTGTACAAGGACGCTAAGTTCGTCCTGACCGACTCGGGAGGCATGCAGGAGGAGACCACATACCTTAATATACCCTGTTTTACCCTCAGGGAGAATACGGAACGCCCAATAACCATGGAGATGGGGACCAACGTGCTTGTGGGGGAGAAGATAGACAGGTTGGACCATATGGTGGAAAGGATACTTACCGCAAGGGCGAAAAAAGGTAAAGTGCCGCCGCTCTGGGACGGGAAGACCTCGGAGCGTATACTGAAAATAATAGAGAAGGAGATATAGTGGCCGATATGGATAACCGGGTCAACATCCTGGGCTGCCCTGTGGACGATCTTACGATGGAAGAGACCATCGCCGCGGTGGATCGCATGATAGCTGAAGGCGGGGTCCACCAGCATGTGGTGATCAACGCGGACAAGGTGCTGAAAGCAAGGCAGGATCCGGCGCTCATGGAAATCATCAGTTCCTGCGATATGATCAATGCCGACGGGATGTCCGTGGTCTGGGCCTCAAGACTTTTGGGGAAAGCCCTTAA
The DNA here is from genome assembly GCA_028715965.1 of Candidatus Omnitrophota bacterium. NCBI lineage: Bacteria > Pseudomonadati > Candidatus Omnitrophota > Candidatus Omnitrophota bacterium. Next base: position 5,191 of record JAQUQS010000046.1, read on the forward strand.
GGAGCGGGTCACGGGGATAGACCT
>JAQUQS010000047.1 GCA_028715965.1 Candidatus Omnitrophota bacterium
CGGCAAGATCTTGCTCTTTCCCGTTCACGGCCTGGTAAACCCATCCCGCTATAAGTCCCGCGCCCGCAAGGGACGGTACCACATTGCCTGCCCCCATGCTCTCGGGCATGAAGCCGGTCATTTCTTCTTCCGCGCTTCTCGCCGCCCAGGCCAGGGCAAGCGCTCCCAGCACCCCGATCGACCCGGACGAATATCCGGCGTTCATATACTCCCGTATACGCGAAGATATGCCCGGTGACGCTTTTTTCGCCTCAACAGCCAGCCGCCCGAGCGTGCTTTCGATGGTACCACCAACGACACGCGCTTCCCGCGGCATCCCGGAAAGCGTAGCCTTGATCGAACCCAGGGCCGCCTTCATGCGTCCCATGAATATCGCTCCCCTGTCCTCTCCGGCGGCCTCACCGACGCGTTCGACCCTCTCCCGCGTAACACGGTAAAGGTTGCCGTTGATATCAACGTCACACGCCTCACCTTCACCGGCCACGACCTTTATCCCGTCAAGCCTCCTGGAAAGCTCGTCAAGGTCCACAAGTTCCGCCATCCCGGCCCTTTTGGCCGGCATGCCTTCCCTCTCTTCCCTCACCTTTTCGAGCCACTCTCTTTTCTCGCGGTCTATCACTTCCGCTGTCTTCCCATCAAGGACGCTCTGCCCTATCGCGAACGCCAGCATATCCTCGAATTCATTTATGTCCCCAGTGTCGAAATACGCCTCGAGCGCGAGATCATATGCCCCGCTTTTCACGAGTTCCGAGTAAGGCCCGCGTTTTTTGGTAAGGATAGCCACATAAGGCCGGGGTTCATCTTTAAGCGTCTTAGGCATAAGCACCAGATACGACAGGTTCTTATCCTTCATAAGCTCCGTTAAACCGTCGGAATGGTGCCCACCCGATATAAGGGCCGCCACGTGTTTGCCCTCGTTCTCCATGGCTTTTATGGTATTGGCGAGCATCACGTTATCCCTCTGGCGGGCCACGTCATAGAATTTTATGGCACTGGAGGCGTCGGCTATCACCTCATCTATCCTGGCGCACAGTTCTTCCGCTTTGAACACGCTCCCGGTCCCGTCCTGTCCTACCACCCTGACGAGCGTTTCCCGGTCGATCCCGTTCATGTCGTTCCTGAGCACTTCGACTTCCCGTCCGGTCAGTTTTATCTCGAACAGGCACTTTAGGAGCTCGGCCGTCTTGACCAGCTTATATAGCTCTTTTTCCCTATCGGAAGAACAAAGGCCGTCCAAGAGGCAGGCCTCCACCCCGTCAAGTTCCGCTTGGAGCCCGATCACGTTCAGGCGCCTGTAACATGACGCGTACTCGGCGAACATGGAAAGCTGGGGATATCCCGACATATCCATCCCTCTTCCTTCCGCGAACCCTATGAGCCAACTATGGTACTCAGCCTGGTCTATCTTGCCGCTTTCGAAGGCAAGGGATTTTACGACAAGTTTTTCCACGTCTTCCCTGCCGCTCGTCCTCATTATGTTATCTATCAACACTTTGCGTTCGGCTGTCGCTTTGTTGAAGTCTATGCCTTTTTCAAGCTTAACGGTATCGGTAAAATATCTTATATTACGGCAGTTCTCCGTGGACACACCGGCCTCCACGCACATCTTCTCAAGAAAATCCCAGTATACGTCGAAACTTATCCTGTTATCACGGTGCAGCCTCAACTTATATACGAATTTTCCCAACACCGGGGAATATACGTCCTTTTCCCTGTTCTTCAGGCTGGTTATCAGGTCGTCCAACACCTCGATATTCGACTTGTTCTTTGCGTATATATCCCGGAATATGGCGAGGTTCTCGTTATATAATGCGTCTTCCTCCACGCCGTAAAGCGCGACATCCTTTTTTGACATTACGGAAAAGAACTCCCCGGCGGATATCTTTCCTTCCTTCATCAGGAAAGAGGCTGTTCGCTCTTTTATCCCGTCATCCGGAAAGGACCTCAAGATCGACGTGTCTATGTAGCCTTTACCGCCTTCCACAGCCACTATGTTTATCTCATAGTTATCCATAAGGTTCTTAAGGATATTCACGATGGAATATTGAGCAGACAAGGAGGAATGGTCATCCTGTATGTTAATGATTACGTCTTCGTACCCCTCCATGTTCTCCCGGTCGACTTGCGCCAGGTCTGAAGGCACGGTGATCTTCTCGAATTTTTCCTTATAGGATCTTTCGGTCTGTTGCGGAAGGTTCTTGACGGACGGGACTATTTCTCCCTGGGCCCACACTATTTGCTGGTGCGTGAAAAGCGTTACGACGACAACTGATATTATTTTTGTGAACAATATGTGTTTTCGCATGCCCGCCTTCTAGCTTTTTGTTTCGTTAATTACATATATATATAATAACATACTAATAAACCAAGTCAACTTCGTAAAACTGAATTTTTACAACTTAACATATTTATAAAATTATATTCAATTCACCCATAAATTTCTGGGATATATGATACCAGCAAAAATAACTATATTTTTTATATTTAACACAGACGTGGATCACATGACAACGTAAAACGCTTAACATATTATAGACTAATGAGTTATGGCAATCTGGTCCGGCCTGTTTTATGTCTTTCTGTTCTTTAACATGTTCCCGAAAAACAAGAACCGCCTGCCGCGACCCAAGGTCGCGAAAAGCGGTTCTTGTCGAGATACAGGAAGGTTTTTTGCATCTCTAGGGTTAAAGCATGTCAATACAATCGGATCTTATCAGCCCACCCCCTTTCGCGTTAATGCACATCAATACTTACTATCCCCACCCAGTTTATGCCGCGATCAGCACCCTATGGTACTGCTCGAGCTCTCTTTTCAGTTCCTGCATATCGAACTTTTCGATCGGTTTGAACACGAACCATCCGCCCTCACCCATCGACAGACCCAGCTCCTCAAGGAACGTCATGAACACGGCGAACTCTTCCGGGCTATCGCTCTTGTGCGCCAGAAGCTCTAGGGCGACATCGTAGACCTCGGCCGTTGCCAGACCCTCATATTCCATGAACACCACACCGCTCTTCATGACATCTTTATCCTCGTCACTACGCGGCCTTATCCTATCGACTATGGCCACCTGTTGCGGATCGTATTCACCCGCGTATCCCGACCTTATTTCCTCGAGCGACATGCTGTCCGCGTCTTCTTTGCTCAATATAGCGACATCAGAAGCCTTGAGCACATCGTCTATCTCCATCCTCTCGAGCGTTTCGGCCAATCTCTCCGTCGTAAGGGTCTTGCGGTCGTCATCCGCCAGCGCCAGTCTCACGTGGAGCTTTATCCCGGCGGACTTCACCCGTGTCCTGTGGGTTTCCACCAGCATCTTCAGTTCCCCGAGCGAATCCGCCCTGAGAAGCATTTTTCCCTTTGCGTTCGGATCGGCCGCGTAATCCATCGTCTTCGGGGAGATCTCCTTTATCCGCATTTTCCTCGCCGCGTCCGATATCTTGAGGTTATACGCGCTGAGTGAATTGATCTCGGTCATCATGACCGGCAGGCGCATACTTCTCATCACATCGCTGACCTCTTGCCTGAGCCTGTTGACTTCCTCTATATCCTCGGCGCTTATCTCGCCCAGGCGTCCGGTTATCTCCTTTATACGGTGTCCGTTCTCCCGTATGAAATTCCTGGCTTCCTCGTTCTCCATCTCCCTCACGAAATCGGTAAGAGCACGGCCGACGTTCTCGGCCCCTCCCACCTCCGCGAGGCTCAGCTTCCCGGACCACGGAGCGTTATATCCCCGCCTGATACCTTCCAGGAGCGCGAGGTTTTCCCGCTCCGTATTCCCAGCGGGCAAGGACACTACCCTGACCGAACCGATAATGAACTTCCTCCTGGTAAGCATATCATCCAGGGCGGCCTGCGTAAGGTCGCTTTCCACCCCGATGACGAAATTGACCGAACGACCTTCCTTATATCTTTCTACCGCCTGCCTGTTAGGCGCGTCGGCCGGGACCGTTATCCTTATCATGGTGCCAAGCGGGGCACCGACAACGTTATCAAGCGTCCTTATCCCGTCGGCCTGTGTAAGCTGGTATCCCATCCTGTCCTGCCGCTGCGATATCATATGTACCTCAAAAGAATACAGGCTGGAATAGAACAGCACGTTCTTTACTCCCCATCCCTTCATGCCCAGGAAATTAGCGGCCGCGCTCCTGTCCTTGGAAGAAGCCGGGAAATTCCCCCTGTGCCATTCTTCCATCTTGTCATTAGGTATCCCTAATCCTTTATCCGCAAGTATGACATCAAAGGTCTTACGGCCCGCGTTGTAGACCAGGCTGAAGCTTATCCCATTAGCGGCTATATCCCTTCTCCGTTCACGAGCTATATTCTGCCTTTCTTCCTCGGACAAAGACCCGAGTTCCTGTTCCATATTGTCCAACCGCTCATACACGGCATCGACCGCGTTGTCTATGGCGTCTTTTATACTGATAGTTATCTTCTCGAGCTGTATACCCGTAAATATACCGGTCTCGGACAAACGGTTGCGCATGGCATCCTGTATCCGCTGGGAAACCCTGGCCATAGCGTCTATCCGAGTGGCCCTGTTTATATAGCCATCTTTCGGGGCCACATAATTCAGCGCGAAGTCCTCCGTTACCAGGACTTCCGGATAGTGGATCGTTTCCGGCTCCGCCGGGGTACCGGCCATAGCCATCATTCTGACCATACCCTCGTTCCCGGTTGCCGGCATTATCCACGATCTCTCGGCGTCTATGCGAAGGGTCGGGCTTGTCACAATGTCCAGGATAAGTTCGTTCCTCTTCTTTATAAGTTCTTCCATGCCTTCTTCCGTAAGCTGCCCCTTCGCGCTCATAATGGCATATATGTCTTCCGAAAGAAGCTCCCTCTCGGCTATCATCCTTCCGATAATACCATCAATATCGGCCGTGATCTTTTCAAGCGTCTCGGCATCCGCGCCTTCCATGGTCCCCTTGAGAGCCGCCACCCGGGCGAGCATCCTTTCGCCGCCGTCTATCCCCCTGTCCAGACTGGCAAGTTCAGTGATTATATTCACCCTGAGATCCGCTTCGAAGGCGGGAAGCGCCTCTATGTCCGCCTGCGACATGTCCTCGAACCCGCGCTTCTCCCACAGGGAACGCCTGTTCTCTTTCCTATCCCTGAAATTCTTGAGGTCGTCACCAAGCAC
>JAQUQS010000048.1 GCA_028715965.1 Candidatus Omnitrophota bacterium
GAACGCCGGGATATCTTCCATTACCATCATGATCTTCATCTCGTCTCCTCCGTCGGCGGCCACCAGACGCCGCGTTTCTCCGTCCATCCTCCGGCATCCAGTGCCTCCAGCATCTCCAGCTCGTCGTAGTCGGGATGTTCGCCCGTCCGGATCGGCTTGCCCTTGCGAGCGTAGGTGGCGAGAAGTTGAGTTAGGGAGTTAGGCTCATTTTGGGCCGGTAAATCGTCGGTAAGGCGGTTCCCGCTAGCGGAGTTAGGTAGGTTAGCCTTTTCCGGAGAATGAGTAATAGAGAGAATCTTACCATCTCCTAGTAAGGGTTTCTTAGTCATTATATACTTACTATACTTACTATTACCTATACTACTACTCCCCTTACCGATTTTTGAGTTAGCTTTCTCCCTAACCGGCTCCTTACTCAGCCTAACCACATCATCGAATCCCGCCAGCCGGTCAAAACACCCAAGCCGATATACCTGAATGCTTTCGGTCTGATCTTCAGTGATCCGGTTTGTGACATTCACCAGATCGAAGCCAGGAAGCTTCTGCATCAGGCCCCCGTCGCCCTTCGTTCCCCGCGCGATCTGGGAGATACGCGCCGGGGAAACGCCGAGCTTTTCGGAGAGTTCTTTTCGGGTCAATCCCAGGGGATAGGCGATCAGCATCTCCGCGAACTGGCGTTCCTTTTTCGTGAGCCGATTGATCATCTCCTCCACATCGACGCCCTCTGAAAATAGTTCCCTGGCGCATTTAAAATCCCCCTCCGTCGCCAAATAGAACCCCTCCTCGTCTTGATCCCGTTGAAAGCAATGCAACGCCGTCACGCCCGCTAACAGGTCCATAAATATCGACGGATTGCGGCGGTTCGTGTTATCAAGCCATTCGATCCGGTCGGCGAAGGGTATTCGCACCTTGATCTCTTCCAGCTCTCTCAACTGGCGAAATATTTCACGGCACAAGATCACCGTGTCATCGACGTATAGCTCCTCCAAGCCCTCACCATAAGACGATATCGTAAACCCGTTCACCTTCGCGGTCAGATCTTGCGAGTCGTCGGTATTCAGGGGTATTTGGCGGTTGAGCACCTGGATATCCTGAGATGCGTCCACCGACGTCACGCACCATGTCATCTCCGACCCTATTTTGAGGGTGGCCGCCTCTTGCTTTTTTACCGTCCGGTGGATATACGGTTTATGAAAATTAGACGACGTTTGTTTTATGATCGTGTCCAAATCCTCATTAGGCACGTAGTCATCCAACAGAATGAAGAGGCGGTTTCCCAGGGCATGATACGCAAGGGCTTTTGGGGTGAGCCCGCCGGAGATGTAGGCGTCTTCGGGGAGATGGTGGAGAAAGACTTTAACGCACCAGGTTTTTCCGGAACCACTCTCACCTGAGAGTTTGGGGTGAAGGCCCCGCGACGACGGAACCATCTGGACCATCAGACAGCAGACAAGCTTTTTGATGGCGTCCTTCGCCCCCAAAACGAACCGCTCGCAACTATCGAGAACCAGATCAAGGGGCTTTCCTTCCCGAAGGATCAAAGACGCCAGTTCCTTTACATCTTCGGGCGGCGGCGTGGGCAGTTCTTCATCAGATTCTTTTATGGCATCTCTCGCCCCGCCGGGGGCATATTCTAAAACGCTTTCAACTATCCTCAAAACTTCATGTTCGGGTAGCGGGGGATTGCATTGAGTAGAATTCAAAGCCAACAGCGCGGCCTCGATGGCGGCCCGGCCCTGTCCTCTTGCCCTAGCCGACGCGCCTTGTTTAAAAAGCACCTGGTTTCTTTCACCCTCCTTGATTTTAATTACTTCATCCGAGAATAAAGATCGCTTCGATCCGTTTGATCCTGTCTTGAGGTATTCGATCAGCCATTCGGGGAACGGTATGAGGTCGATCTCGTCGGGGCCGTGCTCGGGCGCCCATGCGTAAGTGATCCCAGTCTCCCGGTGGAGAGACGGGGGCGCGACGATGTATCCACCGTCGGTCTTGATGTCGATGTCCTCTGCGGCTCTAACCAAGTTTCGGAGCTTTCCCGCCGGCTGAAAGCATAGATGCTTTCCCTTCGCGGTGAGGTTGATAACCGTTGAATTAAGGGCGGCCTTTCCCTCATCGAATAGCCCCCGCTCGTTAAGCCATGATATCAGAGCCGCCTCTCCCTTCTGGCTATCGATGTCCACCACGTCAAAAGACTTCGCGCCACATGCTATCCCCACGTTGGCATCGGGCCAACGTTCCCACCATTCGGTTATGATGTCCGGGTCGGTGGTGGCGTCATCGACCCCGTGGGTGGTGATCGGCTTTTTCCCATCGGAGCCCCACAGAGGAAAGACCGGCCAGCCCCTTGATGCGTATTTGAGGGCGGCGTTGAGACAGTCGGGCATTGAATCCTCCTATACCGCTTCGCCGTGCTCAAATCTAGCAGATCGGGATTTTTCGATGGCCCTCCTCACTCCACTATCAGGCCATTCCCCCTCAAAATTCCAGCAGGGAATGTAACCGGAATTTGAATAAAATCTATGTTCGTCTGTGGGGTAATTATGGTACATCGAAATAAGATAATCATATTCCTCCATCCAGTCCTCCATCGGTGGTTCCCACGCCAAATACGTTTTGAAGTCTGGTGGCCCAACCAACCTTAAGACCGGGCGGCCCGTCGCCTCGGCTAATGCCCTCGCCTTCGTGTTCTCGGCGTCGTTGAAATCGTTTGCCTTCACCTCCGCCCACATTCTCACCTGTGGTAGCCAGAAGTCCGGAAGATAATATCCCGCCTCGCCGAGATCGAATCCTTCCATTTCATATTCCCATTTTAATCCAAGCTCATCGAAATAGACGGCCCACCTCGCCTCCAAACGGCTGCGAAATCGATATCCTCTGTACCGGGTCTCGATCGCCTTTATCTCCATCTTCACGCGCCCCCGTCCCTCATCGCTTCGGCGAGATCCAGCACCCTTTCAAGACAGTCGCCGATGGTATCGCTTGCATCTCCGAACTTTGCCAGCCGGTCCTTATCCGCCTTTCGGACTCGGATCATAGTTGTCTCCATGCTAGATAGCAATGCGCGTATTGCTTATAAAGATAACGGCACAAAAGCCGCTACTTATTTATACTAATACAACATTAATCATAATATGCAGAGAATAAACGTCACCGTGAGCGATGACGCGAAAGAAAAGCTGCTGGCGTTCCAGCGGAAGCGCGCCATCAAGCGACAGGACGACGCGATGACCGCGATCCTAGAGGAGCTGGAGCTGTGATAGTAGACCCGGAATTTAAGAAGCTCATTCCCCCACTCGTCCCGGACGAGAAGGATAGGCTGAGGGCGAACCTCAAGCGCGACGGCTGCCGGGACGCCCTGGTAGTCTGGGAGGAAGAGGGCATCCTTCTCGATGGTCATAATCGCCTGGAGATCTGCGAGGAGGAAGGGATCGAGTACCGAACCACCACCATAAGCCTGCCCGATAGGACGGCGGCGGAGATATGGATACTGGAGAACCAGGTTGGCAGGAGGAACCTGAACCTTTCCCAAAGAGCGTTTTTGGCGCTGGAACTGGAGAATCGATACGACAAATACGTAGAAGATGCGAAGAAACGGCAGCTGATGGGGCTAGTGCAATATTCGGATGTACAAAACAATACGTCCGTTGTACGCGAGTCGCGCACAACGGAAGACGTGGGCAAGAAATCCAGAGATCAAGCTGCTGATAAATTCGGTGTTTCGCGTGCCGCCGTTGCCAGGGCTATAACGGTCAAAAATCGTGGCATTCCAGAACTCGCCGATGCCATAAAATCCGGTGATGTGACCGTGGTTGCGGGTGAAATGATATCCAGCCTGAAGCCGGATGTTCAAAGGGAAGTCGTTAGCAAAGGACCGGTTATCGCAAAACAAGCATCGACTGTGATACATGACCTCCGTCCCGCTGAAAAGGTCACCCCTGGCATCACGGAAAAGGCCGTAACCAAGATCATTACTGGGGAGGCGACGACCCCAAAAGAGGCGGTCGAAAAAGCCGCCAGCGCCGAAGAACTGAAGAAGCTGCGAGAGTTCAACGAATGGGCCGTCCCGAAAGCACGCGAAGCTGGGAGGAAGGTATCGGCTATCTTAGACGGAAAATGTGAGATGCCGAACGTAAGGGAGTGGTGGTGTGAAAGTTGTAGGTGGGGATTCGATACCTACGTCCCCGAACCAAGAGAAGTATCTTGCCCCTATTGTGGAGGAAAGAACTTGAGTAAGAGGGATAAGCTATGGCTACCAGAAAGCGAAAAGAGAGAGTTTTAGTCGATCGGATGTGCGAACCCGATCTGATCTTTCACTCAGAGTTGAGGCGACATAAAGATTCACGATGTGGTATATATCGAGACGTAAAGAAAATGACTGCCGCTGTGCAGTACATGAAAGATCTTAAGGGGCTGTATCCCGACATGGGGACTGAGATATGGTCGATTGCCCCCACGTCTTGGTATCTAATCTATTCGATGAAGGACGATGCTAACCGGGAAAAAGTGTTACAGATCGTCTTGGAATATCTACGGACGGGGAATATCCCTATTCCGTTATATGATCGGGACGAAAGGTATACGTTGCTATTCGATGACATAAAAGAGATAGTCCGCCATGTGAAGGGTAAGCCGACGACAGGATCTTATGACCGCCATGTCCGGATATATCCAAAAGATGCGGCTCTTCTCAAGCAGATCGTGAAGATCGCCATCGCCGAAACGCGCCGGGCCGGTAACAACGCTGACATCGACCGGATCATCGCCCTCCAAAACAAGATCTTGGGGCCGAAGGGGAAGTAATCCCCGCCCCCTCTTTTTTGAATCGTGCTCCGAAATGTGACCGCCTGATTCGCGCCACAATTATCGCGCCACATTTATCGCGCCATGACGCAAAAGATCGCGCCGGAAGTCGATGATCTCCTGGAGGCGAGATACCAGGGCGTCGTCTGCGGTGGTCA
>JAQUQS010000049.1 GCA_028715965.1 Candidatus Omnitrophota bacterium
GCCTGCCTTTGGACATCCTGTCGATATCGCTCGCCGCGCTCCGGATATCGGCACTCGCCATGTTTATCCGTACCGCGGTCATGTGGTCCGATATCCTTTTGTATACCGCTCTTGCGGCACGGGCCGTTACAAAGGCCACAAGCACGCTTCCGGCCACCTGCCACCCCAGCAGTATACAGGAGATACCAACTATCTTACCCTGGACCGACGCCGTGAGCTTAGCCGCGGAAGAGATCGCCCTATTCATCCCGGCCGTTCCCTCATCCCCGAGTGCCTTACTCGGTTTGCCCCACTTCAACAGCATAAGTGATGTGATCCCTATCACGCTCATATACCCCAGGGGTATTCCGGCAAAGAACGCGGCAGCGAGCAGTCCTGCCGTAAGGGTCACTTTTAGCGCCGCCCGTGTTAACGGCGTGTAAAAACGTCCCAAGGTCTTTATGGACCTGTCTGCCGCTCCGGCAATAGCGTCTGCGGCCCTGTCACCTATTTCCCGGAAGTGGGTCCTTTCCACTCCCATGTTCGTCAGTATCCGCGCAGTCGCGCTATCGATCAGGCCCGCTTCCAGAAGCTCCCTGGGCGTAAGCCCCGTCTCCTGGACCATATCGATCCCACGCATGACATTGTTGAACATCCTCTCTTCCATAGAGTTGCTCTTTACGGCAGCGGACCTAAGTATCCCCTTATTGCTGGCGGGGGTTTTCGCGACCTGCTTAGCGGCCGCCTGGAGCAGGCTCCCACGCTCGACCTGGCTCTCAGCCATGGACGCTGCTTTGCGCAGGTAAGACACTGCACGGCCACTCTTACCGCGTGCGGCCATCAGCAGCCCCATGAAAGCCGCACTATCGGAGGAATCAACGGCATACATGGGTATATCCACATCTTCAAGCTGTTTTATCACCTTGGAAACATTAGGACCGGACATGTCTCCGTCATCCATCTCCATAGCCGTCCTATATGCTCTACCCGCGTATTCCGCGCTATCCCCAGCGCTGACCGCGGCGGCTATCTCGAGGTCCAGGACCTTGTCATTGACCTCATCGCCCGAAAGTGACCTTAACACCCCGGAAAGCTTTATATATCCCTCGGCGTTATTGTCATCCACTTCCAGCATCAAGGCCAGGACCAGCGCGGCCCTTCCTGAGTCGCCTTCGTTCTCGTATCTTTCGGCCAAACCGCTCAACCTCGCCGAATAACTGGTCAAGGCCGGGGCCTTGTAGAGGTCTTCGCAAATGGTGTTCGCCACGTCTTCTCTCATCCGTGGCGTTATGTCCTCATTATCCGCCAGGACCTCATCAAGCATATCGGATATTGCGGCGCTTTCATTAGCCGGGACATCCTCGATCGTCCCCGTACCCAGAGTAGCCTCCCTGTAGCCGTTCATGATATCCGTCACGTTACCGTTATTCAACAGTCCGAACGGGATAAGAACGGCCTTTACCGTATCGACTACCTCCTGGGGCATCCTGTATCCCGGCAGGATCCTGGAAGAAACGAAACGTTTTATCGCGTCCATGATCCTGCTTCTCAAGGTCGCCGACACGAACGTATCCGTCTTGCGGCGGAATTCCTGCCTGCCCTTATCATCCGTGACCGGTTTACCTTCTTCATCAAGAACAGGCAGGAGCACGCCTGTTTCTCCCATTATCTGATAGAAACGGCTCACACTTAGTCCGGATTTACCTATTCTCACATCACCATCATTACCGACTTTTACAAGCCCTTTATCGTAAGCGCTCCGTATGGCCATGAATTCAGCGTCTCTGGACAGGTCTACCAGCCTGCGCAGCATCATCCTGGCGCGCGGGTCCGTTTTCAAGAGCCGTTCCCGCTGCTCAGCGGGCGCCGTTTCGATCATCCTGGCGTAGGGGCTGGTTATGATCCCCAGCTGCCACAGCATTTTGCGTTCATCGGCACTCGATCCTTCGGCGCTCTTGACCAGTTTCCTTCCTTCATCCGTGGTAACCACCATGAACTCTCTGTCCCCGACCGAGAACACGCCAAAATCACCGGCATCCATCATATTCCCGAAGATAGGATCGGCATCTCCCGCGGTAAGACCCGGGCCCTTAGTAAGATCGAGATATCGTAAAGCCAGGAGTTCCTCATCTGACTTGGAGAGACTGAACACGGTATTATGCCCAAGGGATATGATGACCTTCATCCCCGGCGCTACATGTACCGACCTTACCATTTTCGCTATGGTCTCGTCGTCCGCGTCTTCAGGAGCGACAACTATCCGGTTTGGTATGCTTCCCCTCGAATCACGCGTTCTTATCACGGCTTTTGCCGCGGCTGCCAACGCGGGTATCTGGGAGGGATCAGCCCTTACAACCGTTACGCTGTTACCATCGACCCTCAACCTCTGTACCCGGGCCTGTGCGCCCACCTTTTCTGAACGGCCTTGCCTTGCGGCTTCCTCGAGGGCATCCTTGACGGCTGTTCCCAGGTCGAATTCGATCTCGGCCGCGGTGGCTTGCTGCTGGGCCGCTACCTGCGCGACCGGCGCGTCCTCGATAGATGCCGAGAGTCCTATCCTCCGGCCTTCCCTCGAAAGGGCCCTGCGTTCCCTGAAGGAGAGCCCTCTTATCTCATCGGCACTGGAACGGACCGCTCCCGTACCCACATCGGCTCCCGTGTCCTTCTGCAGGTTCGCCTGCGAGGCGGCTGTATCCTTTTCTATCTGTTCCTCTATAGCCGCGTTCACCTCATCGAGCAGATCACTGGCCTGACGGTTGTCCCTGTCGGTTTCGAGCACCTCTAGCAACAGTCCTCTGGCCCGCTGGAGATCCCCGGAATCCCGGGCTGACACGGCGTCCTTGATGTAATCCGCCATCTTGTCCATCCTTAACCTGTGCTGTTTCGTGTATCCACGGGTGAACACATCAAGATTGGACCTGTTTACTCCGTTATAGTCCTGGCCGTCCACGGTTATGGTGCCGTTCACTATACGTTGCCTGGCGGTATCGTAAGGTGCAAAGCCCGGGGTACGGGACCCTTTGCCCTCACCGGATCTTTGCCCGAACGTATTTCCCTTACGCAATTTGTCGTTGTCCAGCTCTTTGTAGAACTCACTCTTTGCCTGGTCGTTTATCTCATCCACCATCCTGTCGGTGAACGCGGCCGTTACGACCCTGCTGATAGCGAGTTTTATGCCATCTAAGTCGGAACTTCTCAAAGCATTCTCTATACCTGTAGGCACAAGATTAAGATTGAACAACCTGTTGATATCCGCTATAGCCTTCTGGAAATTCTCGTTAGTGATCGCTGGCTTCCCGTTCTGGTCGATGAGCCTGAGCGAGACTATCCTGCCGACCTGTTGGGCGATATACGCCGGCGTCGCAACGTCGTACTGTATTTCATCCCGGCTGTCTATCAGTTCAAGCAACTGGTTACTGACATCGAATACCATGTCTTCCGTCCGCGACTGTTGCCTGATGGCCTCCACCCTTTGTCGTGTAATGTTCTTTTGCGCGCGTTCGAAGGCACGTTTTATCATCGCTTTGTCGTCCGCTGTCAGTTCCGCGTTCTCTTCACTCATCATACGCTGGTTTATGGACTGCGCCCTGTGGAGTAAAGCCCTATCAGCCTTGTTAGTGGACCTCGCGAGCCCTCTCTCAAGGAAACCCATCTGGTCCTGTAGCGAAACAAGATTGATCGTCTGTCCTCTGGCCCCCCATCGTCCGGACCGGCCGCGTACCTGGGCATCGACCCTCTTTGAATCGTAATACCCCATACTTATCTGCTGAAGACCGTATTCTTCGGCCGTCTTCTTGATCTTGATATCAGTCCCTCTTCCGCTTATCGGGGTCGAAAGGGTTATTACCCCGGCCTGTCCGGCCCGCGCCACTATGGCCTTCTCATCGGCTTCGTTAGTAGCGTCCAGCCTCTGGTAATACAAGGCCCCTTCCTGCGTTTCCGCGGAAGGCAGGAGCTGATTGAACCGTCTGGGCGCTTCATCCCTGAGATATTCCGCTATACGGTCCGCCTGGTCGATATTTACGGCGTGTATTATCAGCGGTTTACCGTTATCGACCGCGTCGTAGACCATGTCCATAAGGACCTGCATACGTTCGGCATCGTCCTTAAAGATCATCTCGGGCATATCCACCCTGCGTTCGGTATTATGTTTGGCGATCTTATACGTGTTCATCCCATAAAGGTCTTTCATCAAGGCCATTTCCGAGAAATCATTACTGATGGTCCCTGTCATGCCTGAGACATCTCCGAACTGTTCGAGCAGGTTCTTCGCTGTTATCCGCGACGTGGTCCTGTTCTCGCTGCGTATGACAAGACCTTCTTTAGCCTCGAGAAGCTGGTGCAACCTGCCCTGCAGCCTCTGCCCTGCCTGGCTGCGGCCGGTATCCTTATGTATAAGGAGCACCTTTTCTCCCCTCACCACATACTCGTCTTTGGCCTGGTACTGGTATTCCGTCTGCAGGGCGTCCTTGGCGTACTCATTTTCCCATTTTTCGGCCGTCTCGGTATCCCAGGCACGTACTTCCTGGATCACACCTTCAAGTGTTGCCCTGTCTATACCTTCACGCCCCTCCAGGGCCTGCAGGTTACGCAACACGTTGTCCCTGAGTTTTTCCCTGCCAGAAGAGGTCATCCCCACCTCGCCCGTGATGGGATTATACCAGGCGTCGTACGGGGT
>JAQUQS010000050.1 GCA_028715965.1 Candidatus Omnitrophota bacterium
TACGTGTCGCTGAGCCTCTTCTGGGCCCTGTCGATCACCGCCATAAGCCCCGCCGCCGGCAGGCTGCCGCTGAACGAGAACGCCGGGTTTATCAACTGCGTCATTATGCTGGATATGCTCGCATTGAGCTGCGCGAGGCTGGTCGTGTTGAAATAGCTCTCTTTGCGCCCCATCCATGCCGCGGCTGAGCCCGGCATGGTATATGACAGGTTCCCGGCTTTCATGGCTTCCTCGATCGATTCCCACGCCATCTGGCCCGCGTTAAGCAGAGTTACGAGATATTGCCGCTTGGCGTTACATTCGGCCCTATACAGTTCAGCAAGCGCCTGGTCCCTCATATCCGCGGCTTTTTGGAGCTCAGCATCCCGCGTTTCCTCTATCCACGCCACTTCCTTGAGATATATCCCCGTCGCGTTGTCCATCAGCGCGGCCGCGGCTTCACCCAGGGCTTCAGGCACTTTTTCCGTGTAGAACTCGTATATCTTTTCGAACTTAGCTATCTCATAATCCGACATAGCCGTGCTTATATCAACATCCCTCTTGAAGACCGCTTTCATTATCTTGTCGGAAGTGTGTATCTTCGTGGCGGAATTGTCTCCGCTGTCATCTACCGGGTTATATATGGTAAGTTGATCGCTCCCAAAACCGTACGGGTCCCTGTCCAGCACCGCTGAATGCACTTCTTGGTCCCACCAGTCAGGCGCGTCAGCGAACCCGGTCCCAAAATACGCGTCATAACGGTTGGTGGTACTGTCACTCTTGTCGTACTTACCCACATACTCCCACGATTTTACCAGCGAAGAGTAGTAATAGTATTTCCTGGCCCGGGTGTACGTCGACGAATAATCGGAGGATTCTTCCGGCAAGAGGCCCCTGTAATCGGACCAATTGAAATACTCTTCCAACTTGCTGCCGTTCCCGAGGTACTGCCACACGCCAAGTGTGCCGGACGAGTAAAGTGATCCCGCCGAACTCGATGCCGAGGGTTTGGTCGGGCTGGTGGACCCCGCCATCAGCTTCTTTATCTGGTTATCTTCTTCCTTCTGTTCGGCCTCTTCATCACGCGGCTTCCCATACCCGTCAAGCAGGCCGCTTACCCAGAATACATGGCCGTTCTGCGCAAGGGACGGATACGGACCACTGCTGCTTATGGCTATCACATACTGATCCGAAAGGTCCCAAAGTTTCGCTATAAGGCTTCCCGAACGCACATCACCACTAGTTGTCCACGTATTTCCCTCAAGTACGGCACGATATGTGAACACTATACCAAGTGTATTTCTTCCAAGGTCGTATATCCGTCCGCTCATCGGATCCGCCATTTCGTAAAGATATCCACCGCCGTTACCCTGTATGTCGTTACGCGCATAGTAGGAATCCAGGAGGTCCTGCGCCCGGCCGGTCAACCCAACTATCTCGTCCCGGTCGAGCTTGTTGTCCAGCATATCGTTAAGTTCATCAATAACCGTCTCGAAGGCCTGTTCGCGCTGGTCCCATTGGTCGCTGTCGAACCCGGCTCCGAAATCGCTGGGATCGGCGCCCGTATTGGCCGCGTCAGCGAGCGCGTTAACACCTTCTATGAGGCTGGTCTCTATGCTCAATTCCTCCTGCACTTCATCGAGCGCGTCAAGCAGGCGTTGCCGGGCTTTCATTATGGATTCAGTGATCTTAGTATCGGCCTGTATGATCGCTTTACGCGCGGCAAGCTCTTCGCCCGCCGCCGCCTTCAATTCATCCGACGCCGTGCTGACTATAGCCTTATACTGCGTTGTCACCTCCGAGACCATACTGCTGAAGTCCGGCAATGAGCCTATAGCGTTCAGGTAGGCGTCAAGCTTTCCTGTTGTTTCCTCGAGACCGGTCCATTCCCATGTACCCTCGCAGAACTTGGACCGACCGTTATTATGGGTCACTTTCCCCTTACGTTCGACAAGCTCGCCTTCATCATCATATGTCATGAAATATCCCCACACACCGGCGCTTCTCTTTTCCTTGAACTTCCCGTTCTCATACAAGTCTTTCCCCAGGTTGATTATATTCTGCAGTTTCGGCACGATCTCATTCTTGATCGATTCCATTTTGCCTGCCAGAGAGGTAAGGGCCGAGGAGATCTGGTTCTTCACATTGGTAAGATGCGCCTTGACTTTATCGAGCGCGGTGGTTATGGAGCTCTTCAGCGGGTCGAACTGTCCCTGGAGCGTGGTGAGAGCGGTTTTCGCGTCCTCGACCGCCTGTTTAAGATACGCGGCCACGTTCGCCGGTATGGTATTATCGGTCATTATGGGCAAGCCCAGGAGCGTATTAATAGAGCTCAGGGCGTCCGTCACGTTGCCTTTCTGCGTGGTTATATCCTCTCCAAGGGTCTTGGCCACGCTGTCACTCACCATGCCCAATTGGGCTATCTGCGCATCGAACACGGCAAGGATACTGTCCTTCTCGCTGTTTATCGCCGTGGTATCGAATGCGGCACTCACGTAAGACAGCAGCGATTCCCATGGCGCGCTCCAGGCTATCCCGAGATAGTCGCCGTCATATACGCCCGTATCCTCCGTGAAATCCACCAGCACTTCACCCTCATAGTAATATTTTGTACCGTTAACATACGCGTTCTTCATGCCTTCCAGGACCTCAGTGAGATTCTCAGAGTATTCTGTGGTCGTAGGTGTGGTGAAATGTTTTCTCCCCTTCCAATGCGCCAGACAGGCGTTGATGAAGGCCTTAGCAAGGCTGGCGAAATTACTGTATGTGGAATACGCCTCATCCGGGAGGCCTTCAAGGGCTCCGCCCATAGCCGCTATATAATCGGTAAGCGTACCGCCGCCCCAGAACGTCTGGAGGGCCGTGGCGATGTCGGTATACGCGCTCTCCAGGTTATCCACCCCCGCGCCTGAGTTAAGCACGGAGTTGAGTTCGTTCATGGCGTCCCATCTGCCGCTCTCATACGCGTCGCGGATGGCCTTGTACATCTCTAGGGCGTCCCTTACGGACTCATATGTCCTCGTGGTCACCGACTGGTTTATCGGTATCGCCTTAGCTCCGGCATCCATGTCCAGCCCAAGGGCGATAAGACGATCTGAACGTATAGTGCCCGTACTACGGTCCGTGGAATCGGTGCCGTAATCCACCGTAGGCCACCAATAGCGGTCAAGCCAGGCCCTCTCGTCCAGCGGAACACCTCGGTATTCAAGTACGAGACCGGTCCTGGAGAACTCATCCGTCCCGTCCGCCTCATCCTTGGTAAGGTACGTTATCCTTATGGTCTTGTCCGCCAGGCGCTCCCTTACTTTTCTCCATGTGGACCCTTCACCCGGGTCATCCTCGAATTTGACATCGAAGAGGAAATTACCATAGGCGTTATTAAGCTCGGATGTGTCCTGTCCATAATATCGCTTGCTTGAAAGGTTCCCGTTGCCGGCATATGTGGTGATTATCATGGTCACAGCCCCGGAATCCGTGCCGTTATTCATAAGGCTTTTTATCATTTCATCACTGGCGGCCATACCGTACCAGGACACGAATTCGCCTGGTTCGATCTCTATCCAGCCTTCTCCGCCATCGCCTTCCTCTATCACATCAGCACCGGCTCCGAGTATGGCCTTTTGTTCGGCCACTGTAAGTGGCGAACCCGTAGCCGGATGCGTCATGCTTAAAACGGCCCCGTCCCAGGACGACATGAAATGGCTCTTTGATGTTACCACGGACCTGTTGTTCTCAAGGACCGTGACGTTGCCGAAATCGTCTATATCGGTGACCACCACGTAATGGTCCCCGCCGACGTGGACCACGACACGTTCTCCTTCCGCCACGAGCGCTTTCAGCTCGTTGAAGTCTATGGAATACGCGAACGGAACGGTACCCGTCTCTACTTCGACAAGACGGCTGAGCCCATACAAGGATACCTCAAGGTCTCCCTCGGGAGCGTTCCCTATCACGCCGGCCTGTATATCGTTGATGATGGTCTGCGCTACAAGGTACGCGTAATCAGTAACGTTCTTTATCGGGTCGATGAAGAATGCTATGGCATCGAACGCGCTCACGCCGAAATGTTCCGATTGGCCATCAAGCCACTCGACTATGTTGTTGATAGCCTGCTGCGTTTTCCCGCTGGACAGCTGAAGCCAGCTTTCCACCGCATCGATTATATTCTGCCTGAGCACGCTTTCTATTACCCTCTTCCCCGAGAAAAGTATGCTCGCGGACCCCGCGGCGTCGCCCGCCTGCGACATGATAAGGTCGACACAAAGCGATGTGTCATCCATCATCATGCTGGTAAGCCGGTTAAGCGATACGCTTACGGGGTTGAGCGGATCCCTCTCGTCCGTGATCGTGAACCCGTCCTCTATATTGAACTTGATGCCGCTGAGGATTACGAAGGGCTCCGTGGACGCGAAATAATCCGGGAATTCCGGTTCGGAATAGTCAACCGATTTCACGGTGACCTCGCCGGCCACCCACACCCCGCCGATCTTCTCGGCGGCTATGTCGACATATACGCTGTCGGCCGCCGGCCGTACTATCCTTATGGAGTCAGCGGTCGCTCCGGTACTGTCTATCTTTACATGCACCGTAGACCCGGATTCCTCCACTATCTTCGCCAA
>JAQUQS010000051.1 GCA_028715965.1 Candidatus Omnitrophota bacterium
CCCCATGGTTCGTCATGACCCCCAGGTCTGACCAGTTAACTCCCGTCTTGAAAAGCACGTCGAAATCCGTCCAGTTGACGCCCGTAACGGACATATAGGAAAGATCATCCCAGTTCACGCCCGCTTCCGTCATGATATTTAGGTCCGACCAGTTCACGCCCGCCACTGAAAGATAGGACATATCCGACCAGTTCACGCCCGCGTCGGTCATTACAGCCAGATCATCCCAGTTCACGCCGGCAGCGGCCATTTCCGAAATGGTATCCCAATTCACACCGGCGGCGGCCATATTGGAAAGGTTATACCAGTTCACCCCGGCGTCAGACATATCCGCGATGTTATACCAGTTTATCCCCGCCGCCGCTACTTCCGCCATCCCGGACCAGTTCACGCCGGTCTCTGACATGACGTCTATGTCCGTCCAGTTTATACCGGCACGTGTAAGCCGGTTGAAGTCACTCCAATTTATATTCTGTCCCGCGAGCGCCTCTATATCCGACCAGTTCACGCCGGTCCTTGAAAGAACCCCTATATCTGCCCAATTAACACCTATAGTGGTCATATCGGTAAAATCGGTCCAATTCATACCCACGGTAGTAAGCACCTGTATATCAGACCAATTCACTCCCACGTTCGACATAGTGCCAAGATCCGTCCAGTTTATGCCCGCCGCCGCCATTACGGATATGTTGCTCCAGTTAACGTCCGCTCCCGCCATGGTGGACATACTGTCCCAGTTCACGCCCGCCGACGCTAGGGATGATATATTATCCCAATTCACACCCGCGCCCGACATCTGGGACATATTGTCCCAATTGACATCCGCTCCCGCCATGGCGGACATACTATCCCAGTTCACGCCCGCTCCCGCCAATAACGATATGTTATCCCAATTCACGCCGGCCTGGGCCATTAACGCTATATTGAACCAATTGACGTCCGCACCGGCCATGTTCTCGATATTATCCCAGTTAACCCCCGCCGCGGCCAAGTTCGATATGTTATACCAATTCACGCCCGCTTCCGACATCTGGGCCATGTTATACCAGTTAACGTTCGCTCCGGCCATCTCCTGCATACCCGCCCAGTTAACTCCGGCCTGTGTAAGCTGGGAAAAATTCTCCCAATTCACGAAGTAATTGGTCATAGCGGAAAAGTCGGCCCAGTTAATACCTGTTCTCGACATGTTCTCAAGGTCTGACCAGTTCATCCCCGCTTCCGTCATGACGGTGAGGTCCGACCAGTTCATCCCCGCTTCCGTCATGACCTGGAGATCCGACCAGTTTATCCCCGCTTCCGTATATACCTGGATATCCACCCAATTTATGCCCGCTTCCGTCAAGACCTGGAAATCCGACCAATTGATGCTCTGGGTGGTTATTGTCTGGAGGTCCTGCCAGTTTATACCCTGTACGGTCAACGTGGTAAGATCTGCCCAGTTAACGCCCGCTTCCGTCATAACGGTGATATCGTACCAGTTAGCTCCCACGTTAGACATCACGCTGAAATCATACCAGTTCACTCCGGTCTCGGTCAGCACCTGTATGTCCGACCAGTTCACTCCGGCACGCGACATTACCTGCATATCATCCCAGTTAACACCCGCCGCCGCCATGGTGGATATGTTATCCCAGTTCACGTTCGCTCCGGCCAGGTTGGATATATTGCTCCAGTTGACCCCGGCCGACGCCATGTATTGTATGTTATCCCAATTCACGTTCGCGTCACTAAGGTCCCGCATACTGTACCAGTTTATACCCGCTTCGGTCATGGGTTTCAGGTCCGCCCAGTTCACGCCCGCTTCCGAGAGAGGCTTAAGCCCCGACCAGTTCACGCCCGCCACCGACATCGTCGTCAGATCTATCCAGTTCACACCCGCTTCAGTCATGGGTTTCAGGTCCGCCCAGTTCACGCCCGCCGCGGCCATTACCTGCATCCCAGTCCAGTTCACGCCGGTCTTTGTAAGCACCTCAAGGTCGTCCCAGTTTATGTTCGCTTCGGTCATGGGGGAAAAATCGGCCCAGTTGACACCTGATTTGGACATGATCTCGAAATTGGTCCAGTTTATATCGGCGTCTCCAAGGCTGGACATGTTATACCAGTTCACGTTCGCGTCCGTCATCCTTGACATATTATCCCAATTGACCCCCGCGGCCGCGAGGTTCGATATGTTGTCCCAATTGACCGACGCGTTGGACATCTGGGCGATGTTATCCCAGTTGACCGCTGAATCCGCCAGGTCCCGCATGCTATACCAATTCACTCCCGCGGCTGCCATGAACGACATATCGCTCCAATTTACGCCGGAAGTGCTCAAATACCCCATATCCGCCCAGTTCACGCCCGCTTTCGTCATCACGTTGATATCATCCCAGTTCACGCCGGACTCCGTAAGCGCCGTGAAGTCCGACCAGTTAACCCTGGCGCGTGTCATCACTCCGAAGTCGGACCAGTTAACCCCTGACGCTGTTATGACATTGAACTCGGTCCAGTTTATCCCCGCTTCCGAAAGAGGCCTGAGGTCGGCCCAGTTCACGCCGGACGTGGTCATGAAACTGAAGTTCGACCAGTTCACTCCCTTCTCGGTAAGTACCTGTATATCTGTCCAGTTCACGCCGGTCTCGCTGAAAACCTGTACATCCGACCAGTTTATGCCCGCGTCCGTAAGATACTGGAAATCCGCCCAGTTTATGCCTTGGTTGGTCAGGACATCAATATCGTCCCAGTTGATCCCGGTCTCCGAAAGCACCTGTATATCCGACCAGTTCACGCCGGCTATAGACATTACCTCGATATCATCCCAGTTGATCCCGGTCTTAGTCAACACGTCCATATCCGACCAGTTCACGCCGGTATTACTCATATATCCTATATCCGTCCAGTTTATACCCGTTCGGGTCATCACCTCGAGGTCGGCCCAGTTCACTCCCTCTTCCGTAAATGCCTGTATATCCGTCCAATTGACACCCACAGTGGTCAGAACGTGAAGATCGTCCCAGTTAACTGACGCCCCGGTCATTATGGACAAGTTGTCCCAGTTAACACCCGCGACCGACAGCGTCGAAAGGTTGCCCCAATTGACAGCCGCGTCCGTAAGGACCGCTATGTTATACCAGTTTACCGCCGCCCCTGACATAACGCTCAGGTCATGCCAGTTAACATCCGCCGTAGAAAGGTCCGACAGGTTATCCCAGTTGACACCCGCCGCGGCAAGTTGTGATATGTTGTCCCAATTGACACCTGCCCCGGACATCTGTTCTATGCTTACCCAGTTCACGCCTGCTGACGCCAGGACCTCGAGCCCTTTCCAGTTCACTCCTACCGTTGTCATCGGGTTGAGATCGGCCCAGTTTATGCCCGCCTTTGATATCACTCCGAAATCAGCCCAGTTGACCCCGGCCCGTGTAAATGTCCGGAAATCGGCCCAGTTTGTCCCGGCCCTAGTGAGAGGGTTAAGATCGGCCCAGTTTATGCCCGCCTTTGACAGCACCCCGAAATCGGACCAGTTGACACCCGCTTTCGTAAGCGTCTGGAAGTCCACCCAGTTGACCCCGGCCTTTGTCAGGGTCTCAAGGTCGGACCAGTTCACACCCTCCTCGCTCATGACCTGAAGATCGCTCCAGTTAACACGCGCCGCGCTCATGTAACTGATATCCGCCCAGTTCACTCCCGCCACCGAAAGAGGCGTAAGACCAGCCCAGTTCACATCGGTTTTCGACATCACTTCAAAATCGAACCAGTTGATCCCCGCGTTAGTAAGGTCACCGACACTCCCCCAATTCACGCCCTGTTTTGTCATCACCTCGAAATCGTCCCAGTTAAGCCCCGTTTCCGTAAGGACCTGGAAATCGGCCCAGTTGATACCGGCATTGGTAAGCGGGTTAAGATCAGCCCAGTTAATACCCGTTTTGCTCATTATCTCGAAATCGTCCCAGTTAACATCGGCCGCGGCCATGCTGGATATGTTGAACCAGTTCACGTTCGCCGCCGTAAGGTCGGAAAGGTTGAACCAGTTAACGCCGGCGGAAGCCATGTTCTGTATGTTATCCCAGTTAACGCCCGCGGCCGCCAGGTTGGATATATTGTCCCAGTTAACGCCCGCGCCCGCCATTGAGGCCAGGTTATCCCAGTTAACGCCCGCGCCCGCCATGGCCTCGATACTGAGCCAGTTCACCCCGGCGGTAGCCATATCCTCAATGTTATACCAGTTGATACCGGCGTCTGTCATATCCGCCATGTTCGCCCAATTCACGGCGGACTTTGAAAGAACATCCATATCCGTCCAGTTGACCCCGGCTCTCGTCATGGCCCCTATGTCAGACCAATTGACCCCGGACTTCGTAAGATAATTGAAATCGTCCCAGTTAATGCCGGATTCGCTAAGCACCGTCAGGTCGGCCCAGTTCACTCCCGCTCTCGTCAGCGGATTGAGATCTGCCCAGTTCACTCCCGCCTTGCTGAATACCTCCATATCGGCCCAGTTGACACCCGCTTCCGTAAGCGGCCTGAGGTCCGACCAGTTAATGTTGGCGATGGTCATCGTCCTTAGGTCCAGCCAGTTT
>JAQUQS010000052.1 GCA_028715965.1 Candidatus Omnitrophota bacterium
TCAAATCCGACATCTGCATTCTCTACCCCGTAGATCTCCGCGTCCGTCGCGTAAGTAGTACGCGCCGCGAGAGCCTCTGAGAAGCTCGCGGCATCGGCCATATCTACACCGGTCCAGGTCGCCTCAGCCCATTCATACAGGGACATGCCGGGATCGACCACATCGGCGAACTGGTCTTTTATGGATTTGTCGAGGGTGTCGGAGTTCCAGAACCCTACCGAACCTGATGCGTTCGATGTGAAATAATTGTAGATGAAACTGTCGGCATCCGTGTATCCTTTGAGAGAATCGGCGAAGTTGAATATATATTCGCCGGAATCCCAACCGCTCATAAGTCCTTCATAGTCCGCGCTGATGCGCGTTATCCCGCTTGGGGTCTTCATGTAGTAAGCCTTGGTATTCGGCCCCCAGAAAACGCCATAATAGCTTGAAGGAGGGTTGGAATATGTGGGAACGTTGCCGTAAGGCTTGGCTACGGCCGACACGAAACTAGCTGGTGTATATGTAGCGGGTTTGTAGACAGATGGCGTGTATACCCCGTTCTTGAACGTAGCCGGCGTTACAGTCGCGGGGGTATATGTCGCCGGCTTATAGACGACCGCATTGCTGGGGGTATAAACTACGCTGTTCTTTGGTGTATATACCACGCTATTGGACGGGGTGTAGACTACTTTATTTGGATTAACATATACGGCGGAGGCGGATTTTTTAGTACTACTTGTTGTAGTTTTCGTCTGCTGGTTCTTCAGGTATGCGTTATATGTGGATGATGTCTGTGTTGTTACTGTTCGAGTGAACAACGTTGTGTTCGCGGGGTTACTGCTGTTCGTCGACACTACTTTCGCCACTTTTATCGATTCCGCGGAGAAGCGTGGACCGACGAAAGTGCTGGACCCCGCGTAGGACTCGTTCTTGTTGGTTTCGTAGCGCTTTAACGTCTCGTTATATACGCGGCCCGTGTTGTCGACCGAGTAAACGTGATTGGTGCGGGGATCGACGTATTTCTGGTTGCAGACCTTACATATCTCGTTGGGGTTCTTGACGTAGTACAGGGCTCCGTCCACCGTGCTCTCGAACACTGTGTTCTTGGCCAGTTTCATCGAGACCGTGCCGGAGGGCATGACAGTCCCGGTGGTCTTGGCGACTGTCTGTCCCTGTTTCAGCACAGCTTTACCAGTACTGTCTATTACATATTTCAACCCGGTTTTCGGGTCCGTGTATTCCTGGCCCGCTTTCGGGGTTGAATTACCTTTGCTGTCCACGACGTAATAAAGCTTGGTCTCCTTGTCGTAGAATGTCTGGTTCTTCTGGAGTACGGCTTTGCCACTGCTGTCTATTACGTATTTTATGCCCGTATCTTTATCCGTGAATGTCTGCCCGGATTCAGGAACCGCCTTGCCTTTACTGTCAACGACATAATAAAGCTTGGTTTCCTTGTCATAAATACGTTGACCGGATTTAAGCGTGACATTGCCCTTACTGTCCACGACATAATAACGGCCGTCGTCTTTGTTCTTGAACGTCTGGTTGGTCTTTAACTGCGCTTTGCCATTACTGTCGATCACATATATGGCCCCGTTGTCGCCCGTGATCTGCTGACCGGATTTCACTTTCGCGTTCCCCGCCGAATCCACGACATACCATACGCCGGTATCCGGGTCCTTGAACTGCTGGTTAGCCTTGAGTTTAGTGTTACCTTTGCTGTCGACAACGTATGTGAGGTTGTTCTCCGGGTTCTTGAACTCCTGGTTGGGCTTAAGCGATACATTGCTGTTACTGTCGACCACATATAAGGCACCGTTCTCCTTGCTGCGGAATTCCTGGTTCGGTGCCGGTACCACTTTGTCGTTCTTAAGCGTATATTTAACGCCATCGATGGTAGTAGTATATGTTTTTGTCGAGGTACTTGTCGTATACCTGCGGTTATCGGACGGGGTTGAGCTCTCCAGCAGGCTTCCCTGTGAATCATAGCGCCTGTCGGATGCGTCGTTCTGCGTGGGATCACTGCCGCTGGCATAGTCTTTTTTTGTATTCTGGCGCACGACCTGGCCCAGGTCATTATATTCGAGCACGAAGGTTTCTTCCGTATAGGCAAGATATTTTCTGTATGTTACGACTTCCTTGGCCTTGGCGCCGTTAGAGAACTTCTGGGTCTGGGTCGAATATGTGATCTTTTCGCTCTCGGGATAAGATATCTTGGAGTAAACAAGCTGTCCTTTCTCATCATATTTGCGGTCTGCCACGTCTTTTGCTTCGCGTGTCCCGTTCTTATCTGTCACCTTGGTATCCATCTGTAGCACCTGGCCGATATCATTGTAGCTGCGTATTTCCATCCGTTCCGTGGACGTGGAGTTTTTATCGGAGCCCGTAGCGCCCGGGATATTCTTTCTCGTAACCGTCCGTTCCGTCAATACCAGACGGCCTTTAGAATCATATTTCCTGTCTATCTTATCGGTTTCCGTGACGACATAGCCGTTAGTTTCGGTCGTAGTGGTCGTCATCCTGAGGACCTGTCCCAGATCGTTATATTTCGTTATAGAGGTCTCGGAAGTATATTTATGGTTAAGGTTCCCTCCTGTTTCTTTAACCTCTTTTTTGATATACGTGAGGCGGCCTTCTGTGTCATATTGCCTGTCCGCCAGGTCGGTTTCAGTAGTGATCTTTGCCCCATCTGTGGTCTTTTGGGTCATGCGTGTTACTTGTCCGAGGTCATTGGTCGCCGTTACGGTCGTTTCAACGGTATATGTGTGGTCAAGCGGGCCCGACCATTGGGCTAACTCGGATCCGAAGGCAGATTCGCTTCCCGCCCTGACCTGATTCGGCAAAAGCGGCCCGATAAAATCGGCTGGTACGACCTGCATCTGGGACTGATCCACACTCGGAAGGGTCGGGAAGGCGTACCTTTCGGTATATTCGACCTTCGAATACGTAAGCGTACCGTTCTCATAACGCCTGTCGGCGACATCTTTAGCGGTCGTGACCTTGCCTCCGTCGACCGTCGTACGTGTCATGCGCAGCGCTTCCCCCGAATCATTATATTTCTCTATGGAGGTTGTGACCGTATAACTATGGTCGAGACCCTCACCACTTTCCGTTATTCTGGTCCTGGAGTAGCTCAGCAAGCCGTTGTTGTTGTAACGCCTGTCCGAGATATCTTTTTCCGTCGTGGTCTTGCCCCCGTCGGTGGTCGTACGTGTCATTCGCAGTACTTCCCCGGAAGCTGAATATTTGTCTATGGATGTTTCAACCGTATATGAATGAGTAAGAGCCCCGGCTTCCTGGGTTAATCCTGCTCCAAAGTCCGACTCGCTTCCCGCCCTTATCTGGTTCGGCAGGAGCGGCCCGATAAAATCGGCTGGTACGACCTGCATCTGGGACTGGTCCGGCAGCGAAAGGATCTGGAGATCAAGGGCCGAAGCGCTTCTTTCGGTATATTTGACCTTTGAATATACAAGTTTATCCCCATCATACCGCCTGTCCGCGGTATCCTGTTCAATGGTGACTTTTCCGCCCTCTACGGTCTTCTTCGTCATGCGCGCTATCTTACCGTCAGCCTTGTAGGAATTTACAGTGACCGAAACTGTCTGGGCAGTCTCGGTATCTCCATTCTTGGTTATTTTCATCATATAGGATTTCAGGTCCCCTCCGGGATAATATGTCCTATCGGTGATATCCTTTTCTACCGTTTCACCGCTCTTATCGTTTATGGTCGTCGTCATTCTGAGAACATTATCCTTGTTGTCATATGAGTTTATCAGGGTTTTCCTGGTTGAAACGCTCTTTTCTCCTGTCGCGGCGTTAGTGACGGTCGTTTTTATCTCGGATGACAGGAACCGCCCCTCGGCGTCATACTGTCTGTCGGCCACATCCTCCGATACGGTCGTATCCGAGTCGGAAATAACGGTTCTTGTCATTCTAACGACTTGATCTTTGGTGGTATATGAGTGGATCACGGTCTCCTCGGTCGATACGCTGACCTCGTTGGTGCCTGCATCGACCGTAGTGATCTGGACCTTTGAGGAGATGAAACGTCCTTTCTGGTCATATTGCCGCGGCGCGATATCATTCTCTTCCCGGGTCGCGAATTTATCCGTGGTCGTTTTGGTCATGTTCTTGACCCTGTCCTCGGAGTCATAAGCGTTTATGGACGTTTCGACTATTTTTTGTCCACTGGCCAATTCCGACGCGGATCCCGGGGCCTGTGAGGTCTCGATAGACGCGATCTCGGAAGTTTCAGCCTCGGTGATCATGATCTTCGTATAAGTGAGGCGACCCGCCATATCGTATCTCCTGTCGGAGATATCACTTTCCACCGTGGTCACGTCCCCTTCGGTCGTGGTCGAGGTCATTCTTAATATCTGGTCGCTTGAGTTGTATTTCGTTATCTCGGTCTTTCTT
>JAQUQS010000053.1 GCA_028715965.1 Candidatus Omnitrophota bacterium
GGCGTATACGATCTTTCCAGCAATATCCAGAACAGCGGGGTTGCGAGCACCTATTACAGCCCGGTTACTTCATATGACGTCACCGTCGATCGGGACATAGCTGTGGGACAGCCCGTAACATACGACCTTAACAATTCATTCACATCTACGAACAACCTGACCACCGGATATACCTCTTTGGATACGTACAAACCGGATATCTCAAGCGGGAGCCAAAGCAGTTTCGTCACGGATTACGTAAATTCAACGGAATTCGCCAGCACTTACAACATGCCCGGGACCGGATACGGGACTAATTATGCCAACACCGGTCTTTTCTCCAACAACACCTCGTCAGGCACGGATCCTTCGGGTTATTCCGGAACGTCTATATTCTCCGACAACAAATTAAGCGGCATCGGTACAACTAACTCGCTTTCGACTTCCTATGGGGACTTCTCGGGGATAAACTCATACGGACAGAACGATACTTCATCCTACACATACGGCACCACATCCGACATCACTTCAATGAATTTCGGGGGCACTGAAGCGAATGGCCTGGGAGCCTCATTCTCGGATATGACGAACATAGGGGATATACGCGTGGGGAATGGCATGGACTTCGGGTACACGCAGTCCGGAAATTTTTCAGGGTTAACCCAATACGCCGATAACTTCATCCAGAACATACTATATGGCGGACAAACTTCCAACTTTGGCATGGAAAATACCAATATTTACAACACCGAGGCCGGATCCATCGGATCATCGGCCTATGACATGGATCTCATGTTCAACGATGGGGGGATGCGGACCGACCTCTATACGTATAATATGCCAACCGGTACGATAGACGTCTACGGTAGCATACGTGACCCCATGTCCACCAGTTCGAACGGGCTGGATATCTTCAGTAGCGGGAATGATATCTTCGCACCGGCGCAATATGGCGTATATGACGATGATCTCAATACATCGTATGATACGAACAGGTTCTTCTCGTCTTCCTTGCCCGGGATGGATATCTCGTCCTACAACACGAATATATACAGCAACAACGCGTTGGATAATGCCATCGGTACCCAGGATACTCTGCTACAGTCCATAAGCCCGACCACTATGCTGGACATACTCTCGAACCTGGATACAACAACTTTCCTCGACAGCATAGATACGGGCGGCATAAACTTCAATTATAATGACTTTCAGATATCGACCTCAGCGATGGGAATAGCGGGCCTGGGCGGTGCCGACCTCTACGGCAATAAGGACTATGGTGCCGATCTCAGCTATCAGGACCTGGGAATTAACAATATCGCGGGTATCGATACGGGCGCGGACAACTACCTGTACAACACGCTAAATAGCCTGCAGTTCTCCGGTGGAATAGACAACTCTTGGGGCGCGAACGGGATCGATGTGTTCAGCCAGAACTATTCGCTGAACGAGGATCTTTCCGGCAACATTTACGACTTCGGTTTCAACGGACTAGACCTCGGTACGTCATATACCAACGAAATGGACTTTGGCCTGGATTCATCCCTTGACATGTACGGATCCCTGAACGAATTCGGGTACAACGATATATCAACGAACGGCCTGTTCGATTTGGATATATCATCCATAGGCAATTCGGGCATGAATGGCCTGTCCTCCGACATATTGAACGGGATAGACGGTTACGATTCCTTTACTTTCGACTCAAATGAATGGTCGGACATATTTTCCGGGCTGGACAACCTGTCGGTCATGATGAACGATCAATTGTCTTCATCGGGATCGAACGATATGCTGGACTTTACGAACATGGACCTGACCAGCGGGGATCTCTGGTCGAACTATGGCTACGACAATAATTTGTCGTCGGTGTCGGGCAATGACCTCATACAGTCAAACACCCAATCCCTGACGGACGTACGCGCGGAAACTACCGGGTCATATTTGAGCAACGTGATAGATAATATGGGCTTACGGGATACACTTGATTTCTTCGACTCGTTGATCGGCGACACCGCCATGCAGGCGGCCAAAGGTCTTATGGAGCCGTTAAAACAACCATCAATGCCTCTTGGATTTGAGGCCCAGGGATATCTGGCAACGGTACAAATGGACGGCAAGGCGGTACAGTTCGACGCTAGCCGTAACAAGGTACTAGAGGTAACCGCCACACCGCGTACGATATTGGGCTTTGAAGGCTTTGACATCGGGCGGACCACAGCTGAACAATTAACCCCCGGGGACAGGGTAAAGACGACTTTCACGGGAATAGACGGCAACCAGAGCACGGAATGGTACGTGGTAAGCGAGGACAGGAGCACGTTACACGTTTATAACAGCGCCGGCCAGGTCGGGGTCGCCGAAGGACCGGGGATAACGATGACGACGACGAACGGGCTGGGCAGAGAACATACTCTGACGAACGCACAGGTGTTGACGTTGGAGCTCGGAAACCAGCCGACTAACATGTACCCTCTGGCGACAGCGCGTATTCTGTCGGATTCCACCAACTACGCGCGGACCGACATTCCGGGAAGCTCCGGCGGATACGGAAGCCCGACTATATATGAGGGCATGCATACGAACGCTACCGTAACTAATTACCACGAAAAAGGCCTGGCCGGGAACTGGATAAAGCTGGAAGGAAGCATAGTAGAACAGTTCGGGGGCAATTCCGGGTATAACTCGCAGGGTAAGAACGTGGAATGGAACACCGCGGGAACGACATTGAACTTTAATTCTCCCTCTACCGGCGTAACGGGCTTCCTGGACAGTAACCGTGCCATATACACGGGATCACTCACATATACGGGGAACAGGACCTCTCCCATCAACTTCTCCGATGGTACTCGTATGGATATACGTACGGGTGCTGCGAAGCTGTACGACAGCACGGGACT
Source organism: Candidatus Omnitrophota bacterium (assembly GCA_028715965.1). Lineage (NCBI taxonomy): Bacteria > Pseudomonadati > Candidatus Omnitrophota > Candidatus Omnitrophota bacterium. The sequence goes on from JAQUQS010000053.1 coordinate 2,880, forward strand.
TACACAGGTACCTCTGTATGAAGGCGTACAGAACGGGAATTTTGTCCTTCTATGCCCGAACAGCGCGGCGAACGGGACCGTAACGTTGGGCTCACAAGTAAACAACGCCTCTCTTAACCTGTCGATACGGTCCGCGGGCGCCTTTGATGGAAGCTACAACGTGATCGACTCGGTATCAGGCAATATGGTAACTACGGACGGTTTCAAATACGCCAATGGTTACAGCATAATAGGCACAAGCGACAGGGAAGTCGCCGTGGATGTGCTCAACAACACCATGGTCCTGGGAAGATCACTGATAACGGATGCATCCGGGAACGAGATGCCAGTATATCTGAGATGCGATAATTCGGCCATGAACAAACCGGATTCCGTACTTCAGCAGCATGCCGGGGCAGTTTTGGAGCTGAACCTTTCTTCGAAGACCTTGTCGGTAGTAAGGTCGGATTATACCGTAATAAGTGATTACCATTATACCGGACAGCGAAGTGTTACATATTCAAGAACGGATGCTAATGGCGTTCCTCAAACGGACAACCAGACGACCTCCGCTCCGTCGATGAGGGAGATCAAAGCGCTGGTGAACGGTGAAGGGACCATAGATATACTTAAAGGCTCCACGTTCACCGAGGAAAAGGGTAAATTCGTCATGAAAGCTAATGACGTGATCACGAACGTGGGGACGACCGGGTCGATAACCATATTCAACCCGTCGAGTAGCGCCAGGTTCTCTCTGCTGGCCTCCAACATCGCAAGCATCGGGGCCGGAAGATCCGGAGCGGTCTATAATGATTCTTATCTGGTCATCGAAGGCGCATCCCCGGTCAGAAGCACTCTTATTGCGGCAAAAGACGTGATCAATAACATCTCGATAGACGATATGGTATCCCTGAAAAAGGTAGGAGGTGCCACAGGTTTCGCTTTCACCCATGAACAGGTCCAAGGCAACGTCGAAGTGCATGACATCCTGCAGGCAACGGTAGGGGGCAAGAGTTTAAGTGTTCCGATACTGAACGACCGCATCAACGGCGTCGAGGTATTCGCCGCGCCGGTCCAGGCCCTGGGGCTAACGGCCCAAAAGGAAATAAATAACGGTTACATAAGCGTCCAGATAACCGGCGACAAGATATCAACAGCCCCGAACTACATAGAACTTGGTGAACTAAGCGGGACACTACATGCCGGGGAAGGTTTTAAGTTCACCAACACCGATTCCATCGTACACGCCGCAGGCACCAGCTATACCGATTTGGGGATAACCTGGGATGTCAGGAACGGGCTTATAACAACGAATGAGAGCGTACAACTGAACCACGGAGCCAGCAAGTATTCCGAGGGAATAACGTTCACGCAGAACACCGGC
>JAQUQS010000054.1 GCA_028715965.1 Candidatus Omnitrophota bacterium
CCTGGTATTCAGAATTTTCGCCCGGCATAAAGCCGACCACGGCCAACATGGAACGTTTTAACGACGAACTAATGACGTGCGCGATGTGGAATGTGCCGTTCAACACGGTCCTCGAGGTGACGAACCTGGATAACGGCAAGAAGATAATCGTAAGGGTGAACGATCGCGGACCGGCCAAGAGATATTACAGGAGGGGACGTATTATCGATCTTACGCTTGGGGCGTTCCGGTATATCGAGGATCCTGAAAAAGGATTAGCCAATGTGAAGGTCCGCATAGTCGGGCGTGTCAATAAATCCTCATAAAACAGTTGTCATATCACGCATTAGCATTATAATTATTACTGACCGTGGTGGAACGCTATCTGACCATTGATCCAAAAATGAGACCGATATGAAAACTTACTTATTTGTAATCCTGGCTTGCGCCATGTTGCTTTCGTCCTGTATGACGGCCGAAGTTTACAGGGAACCGGTCCCGCGATCTGTTGCCCCGTCCCATTATGTCAGTACGGTCCCGGACCAATTCAGGCATGATGTGTACCATGTCGTGGCGCCGGGGGAGACGTTATGGCGGATCGCCCAGATGTATGAGGTCGAGGCGGATACCATTAAGAACGTCAACAGGATAACCAATGTCAGGGATATCGATATCGGACGTAAATTGTTGATACCCGGAGCGGCGCCGCAGAAACACGTAATAACGCTATATCCCAGCAATAAGTGGAAATATATAATCATACATCACAGTGCGACCGATTTCGGCAGCTCAGAAGAGTTCAACGAAGCCCATTTAAAAAAAGGGTGGCAGGGGGTGGGTTATGATTTCATTATCGATAATGGGACATGTGGTAAAGCTGATGGACAGATAGAAACAACCCCGCGATGGATCAAGCAGATAGACGGAGCGCATTGCAGCGCGGATAACATGAATTGCCGTGGTATAGGGATATGTCTGGTCGGAAATTTTTCCAAGGAAAAGGTCACTCCGCGACAGATGGAATCCCTTGTCTACCTGGTCGATACGTTGAGAACATTTTACAGGATACCAAACGCGCGCATTCTCGGGCACGGTCAGGTACGAGGCGCGCAGACCGAGTGTCCCGGAAAAAGTTTTCCATGGAAGCAATTCCGCAAAAGCCTCAAATGACCTTTTTTCCTGAAATGAAACCGTAGCAGTGAAGTGTCCAGTCCGGGAAGGGCTAGATTTCCCACATTTTAGTGCCCATCACCCTAAACCATTACAAACATTTGTTTTATCATAAACGCCCCGTAAACTAAAAGCTAGCCTAAAAAACATTTTTTCATCTTTTAGTTATAACGTTAAAAAGTATGATTATTGCATTTGCAGAATACTATTATACATGATATAATTATACTGTGCATAAAACTGTAAAAGTAATAAAATGTTTGTTTTATGTACATTTTAAATAGTTTTAAAAAGGCTTACGGGGTGTTTATATAATTATGATTACACTGGGGGGTGGGTCATGAAGACGTATTACGATCAAGTGAGTGGATTTTTTGGGAGATCCCGGAAAACAAAACCATCCGAACAATTGCTTTTCTACGAGGATGACATAGGCGCAGTCGTAAGTATAATCGACGCGAGAAGGAACCGGACGAAAAAGATATTCATGAAATCCGTAGCATCTCTAGTTTCGTTCGTTTTTCTATGGCAGCAAATAGCGAGCGCGTGGGGATACCCCCAGATCGCCCCGTCCGCCGCTAAAAAGTCCGACGCGGTCACAATTGCCCCCCAGCAGTTGGATCCGCTGAAGGATATGGTCGGCAAAAGGTCCGCAGAAGATAAAACCCCCGCGGAGTATGCCGACAAAACCCCCGTGGAATATACCGACAAAACCCCTGAAGGGCTGGAAATAACTAACTACGACCTGTTGGCATATAAGCGCAGGACCAGCGGGGTCGTAGACCTGTTATCATCCAAGACCGAACAGGAGCAGGATGCTGTGTACGCGCCGGATTATCTGCGACGTCAGCAGAACAAGCATGAAGAGATCATCCGCCAGAAACAGGATACTGAGGACCTGATCCTGCAGCTTCGCAAAAAACCCAGAGAAGAAGTCGAGGATATGCCGCTGAAGAAGAAAAAAGGTTCAGGTGGTGGTGACGTAGACTATACGCTTACGGATCCCGATGAATATACCGATCCGCATACGTTGAACGATTTCAACCAGAACAACAACCAGGATATGACCGTTAAGTACGATATAACTAAGATCGACATCGAACGGTGGATGCAAAATGCCGAAGAGAGGGTTGATGAAGAGACCGGGCTGACGTACTGGGTCGGGTCAGGCGACCCGGAGGTCGGAGAGGACAGGACGATACAGATCGTAATGTATTTCGGGGAAGGAGACGATAAGAAAGTACAAACCATCTTTGTCGGTTTCCGCGCGACGGAAGATGGCGCATTCGAGGCCAAATACCGGGTTGATTACGTTTATGAGAATGGGGAACTGTCGAGTACGAAAAAATATGATATTTCCGGCGAAGAGGACCTGCTGGTCGAAATGTCGCTTTTTGAGGGAGAAGGTGACAATTCCCATGTGGTAAAGACACTCTATTATGATCCGGACGGGTCTATCAAACAGCGCCGTGATTACGCTTATTCCGAAGAGGGCGCCCTGGAAGAAACACGTCTATTCGATTCGGATTCCGAGGAAGAAGGCGAGGGTGAACTGATACAGCGAACGGTCTTCACCGGCGAAAAAGATAAGGAATTGGCGGATTATTCGCAGACGTATAAGAACGGTTCCGTGGATGGTGACGGGAATATTTCCGGTGAAGTGCTCACGACCACTGTGTACTACTACCATGATGGCAATAGGGCGGATGATGTGACCGGAGATGACTACAGATACTCGAAAACCAAACAGGTCACATTCAGGGGTGACCCGGATACGAATGGTGACGGAGAGTTGTCCGAAGAAGAGCTGGCCGCGGCAAGCATAAAGACCACGACATACTTTGATGCCGACGGACGCTTGGCCGGGGAGGAAGTCGTTGATCACACTACAACTCATCGTGAGGATGGTTCTGTAGCAAGTACGACCGTTTACTATTACGATGGCGAGCGCGCCAGCGAGGCGAGATATGTAACCTGTATGTCCCAGACGGTCACTTATGCGGGTGATCTCGACACGGATGGTGACGGGGTCATAAGCGAAGAAGAACTGGCCGCGGGGGTTAAGGTCTCGGAGACGTTCTATGACGTTGAAGGACGCTTGAAGGGAGAAGAAAAGGCCGAATGCACGATCAAGTACGATTCACGTGGAGAAAAGACATCGATGACGGTGTACATGTATGAAGGTACGGACGGGCTTGTGGGAGCGGATGACGCTGAAGCGGACGCGGCAATGCGGAAAAGTACCGTATACAGCGCTTCATCTATAGCTGAGGACGAGTTCAACGAGGACGGGACATTGAAGGAAGGCGAGGACGGGCTTGTTGATGATCCGGTCAAGATATCTGAGACCATATATTGCGGGGACGTGGGGGAAGAAAAAGCTGACTATACTGTTAAGTATAACTCGCGGGGTGATATAACGTCCATAACGGTCTATATGTACGAGGGTGCGGATGGGCTGGTCGGGGCAGATGAAGCCGGAGCTGAGTCCGCGATGAAAAAGAGCACAGTATACAGTGCCTCGTCGATAGCCGCGGATGAGTTCAATGAGGACGGGACCCTGAAGGAAGGCGAGGATGGCCTTGTCGACGACCCCTTGAAGATCTCTGAAACTTTTTACTATGGCAGCGTCGGTTCGGAAAAAGCCGGATATATGCTGAAGTACGATTCGCGCGGGGAAATAACATCAATAACCGTTTATATGTACCAGGGTGCCGACGGCCTTGTGGGGGCAGACGAAGCTGACGCGGACGCGGAGATGAAGAGGAGCACGGTATACAGCGCCTCGTCGATAGCAGCGGATGAGTTCAATGAGGATGGGACGCTGAAGGAAGGCGAGGATGGCCTTGTCGACGATCCCTTGAAGATCTCTGACACATTCTACGAAGGGGCCGTAGGGGAAGAAAAAGCGGACTTTACTGTCAAATACAATTCCCTTGGCGAAAAGACATCCCTGACCGTGTATCTGTATGAAAGCGCTTCCGGTCTGGTGGGGGCTGATGATGCTATTTCGTCAGATCCTCTCAAGAAAACCGTCGTCTATAGTTCTTCCTCGATAGCCGAGGACGAGTTCAATGAGGATGGGACCCT
>JAQUQS010000055.1 GCA_028715965.1 Candidatus Omnitrophota bacterium
CCGCCCTGGCCGCGGCCTCTACCTTGGCAGCGTCTACGCTTCCTTCCTCCACCACGAACGAGATGTTCTCCTCGATAGTCCCGCTGAAGATAAAAGTATCCTGGCTTATCAGCCCGATGTGCTTCCTCCACGATCCCCTGTCGATCCCGCTCATATCCCGCCCATCGACCAGTATCTGCCCTCCGGTATTAGGATAAAAACCTATTATGAGGTCCACAAGAGTGGATTTCCCGCTGCCCGACCCCCCGACTATACCGTAAAAACGACCCTTCTCTATCCGCATGTTCACACATGACAGCTTGAACCCGTCACGCGAATAGGCGAATTCTACGTCCCGGAACGAGATATCCTCGTTGAATGAAGCTACCTTTTCTCCGCTGGTGTCAGCCGTCTTCATACGCAAAAGGTCCGTCACTATGTTCACCGACGGCAAAAGATGGGCTATCTGCAGGAAATTACTGTTAACCCCCGCCATCGATGTCATTATACGGTACGCGCCGCTCCCGAATACCGCTATGAGCGGCATAAGTTTTTCAGGACCGCTTCCGGATCTCGCGGCAAGAAAGAGACCGGCCAATATACCGATGAGGACCGCTGTCTGCATGACCGGCGCGACAAGGTTACCCAATGTGGCGTTCCTCATGTATATACGCGCGCGTTTCGTGGCGGCGTCCGCGAATTGTTCCTCGAAAAAGCGTTCCGCCAGGAACGCCTTTACCTGTCGTATACCGGTTATCACCTCGGCAACTATGGAATAAGCCCTTTTCTGGAGCCGCGCATGCTCTTCCGAGGACACATAGACTTTCGCCCTAGCGACTATAAGCGACAATATGGACATAATGACCATGAACCCCGTCAAATAAAGCGTGGCCTTCCACGAGACAATGAACAAAGTAACGTAAAGGCAAACGGCGGTAAAAAGATGCCGTGATATCTGGCATGTGTACACGATAGCGTCGCCAGCCATTTCCGTATGGGTCATCTGTTTCTGTATCAGGTCCCCCGTACGGTTCCTTATGAAAAAATCATATTCCTGCCCCAGGTAGTTCTTGAATATTTCCACCTGTAACATCGTCCTCAATTTCTCGGATAAACGGTACTGGGAATAAAATGAAAGTATGATAAAAAGCCCTCTCACCAGGAAAACCAGGAACATGCCCAGAAAAACGAACATAAAGAAACTTTCCACGGTGATGTGGGTCCCAAATATGCCGTTCATACGCCCGGCGTAGAACGTCCCTTTCGTCCTGTCCTCTATCATGTTAATGACCGGGTACAAAAGGCCAATACCCGCGGCTTCCAGCACGGAAGCTATCGTTATTATCGAAGTAAGGAACAGGAGGTCCTTAGGTTTCAGGCGCAAAAGATGCGTGAGATTCCTAAGCGCTTTATATTTCACGGTCTTGTCTTTCGTGGTCATCCCTGCCCCTCCAGAACGTTTATCGCGTCTTTGAGCTCACTGATCGCGCGTATCCTGGCGCATCCCAAGCCCCGGAATATGTCCTCATTGCCCTCGTATATCCGGGCCACGAAATGGATACCGGAAGCGGCTGCCGCGTTCATATCACTTAAGGCATCGCCCACAAACAGGGCCTCCTCCGGCAGCACCGGATCCCTTCCAAGTATGTCCTTGACCGCCGCGGCCTTCCCGGTCGGCGCGCCATATGTACGCGAAAAGAACTTTGTCATTCCCCTCCGGGCCACTATCTCCTCTATCTCTTCCTGGGGGGTGGCGGACGCCACATAGAACCTGTATCTGGCGGCATGCTCTTCCAGAAACTCCTTAGCGCCTTCTACGTAAGGAGCTTTGACCACCTCATCCACCACAAGCTCCGAAAAACGCCTGCAGAGGCCCCGGAACGTATCGTCGTCGAGTTCGCGGCCAAGGAACTCCCGATAGAAATACCGGAACTTGTCATATCTTGAGACTCCAGTATGCGCTATATGGTATTCCACTACCTTGCGGGCGACCTCCGCCCCTTCGGCCTCAAAGAGCTTTCCGAAGGCTACGGTCTTTATGTCCACGGACTCGGCCAGCACCCCGTCAAAATCGAATATTATGGTCCTTATCATGACACTCTTTCCATACGTTAGAAACGTATCTCCTCATTATCCCGTGAGATATTGATCTCATCGAGGATCTCCACCAGGCTCTGGCCTAGATCGCAATATTTATTCGTAATAAGCTTTTTTCCTACACGAGGGATATACGAATACGGCGTCTGCTCGTAATGCGAACGGGAATCTTTTGGGCTGTAATTAATATGTATCTTCCCTCCAAGTATCTCGTTTATCATATCCAGGAGCTCATTGAGCCTCATCCTGTGGTGTCCGGTAAGTATCAGCGTCTCGCCGGAAAAGGACCCGTCCAGGACATTAACGCATATCTCCGCCGCGTCCTTCACGTGTATGTACTCCCTCACTTCTTTGCCGGTACCCTTGAACTCGATCTTGCCGGTCTTGAAAGCCTCTGTGAGGTAACGATGCACGCTGTTGGTCTTGTCCGCCCGTGGACCGTACAACGTACCGAAACGGAGCACCGTATGCTCAAGCCCGAACTTCTCGTGGTAGGCTTCCAGGAGCAGCTCACACGCGTGCTTGCTCACACGGTAGAACGACCCGGTACGACTATATACATATATCGTGCTCGCGAACACCAGCCGGCCCACACCGGCGGATACCGCGGCTTCGAGTACATTCGTTGTGCCCAGCACGTTGATCCTCATGGTCTCATACGGCTTTCCCTGGGCGGCGTCCACATCCGCCATCGCCGCCAGATGGTACACCACATCCATGCCTTTCATGCTTTCCTTGAGGGAATCTCCATCCATTATATCGCCAATAAGCATGTGCTGGCCTTCCGAAATGAATTTCGACGGTTTTATGTCGAATATATACACCTCGTGGCCGGCGGCCGTCAACGCGTCCGCTATATGGCTTCCCAGGAAACCGGACCCGCCGGTGACCATTATCTTCAGGGCAGTTTTTTTACCAGGCATATCATCTCCTTATCGCTTTTCAGACCGATCCCTTTTTTTCGTTTATGAAATCTTTCTCGAAATCCTCCTCGCATATCAGGAAATGCTTGTCCCTGTCGAATTCCGGAAGGGACATTATGTGTTCCTTGTAATTCTCACGCATATCCGCTTCCGCCTTTTTACGCACAACATCCACTTCACCGTCGCTGAAATCCGTCATATTGACCACAGTCCGCCAATACCCCTCGTATATACTGGAAAGATACGCGTCCTCGTTCTCTATCAGCCCCTGTTCTATCGCCATATTGTAGGCTACGGAACCCGGTAGCGGCGTAAATATACAGAACCGCCTGCCCGGATGCCCAAGCCCCTTGAACATCTCGACCGTATCCCTCACCGTATCCGCGCTCTCCCCGGGATACCCGAATATAAGGGTCATCTTCAAGTGTAATCCGGCTTCTATAGTACGGCGTATCACTTCCTCTATCCTTTCCCTTGTTATTCCCTTGTTCATCATCTTCAACATGTCGGGGCTCCCGCTTTCTATCCCGAACCCGATCGAGACCAGGCCGTTCTTCTTATAATAGGAAAGCCTGTCGAGGTTTATAGTGTCGACCCTGGCCTGTCCGTTCCATAAGATCCCCCTCTTCCCGAGCTCCCCGGCCAACGCGTCTATCATATCCTGTTTGAGGAACAAGAGTTCATCCACGAAATTTATGCCTCCGATGTCGTATTTGTCGATAAAGAAATCTATTTCCCTGAGTATGCTGTCGAGCGACTTTATCCTTATAGTACGGAACGTCCTGCTGCAGAAATTACACCGGAACGGGCAGCCTCTCCCGGTGATCATGGCCATTACATACGGCCTTTTCTGTTTTTTGTAGAGTACCGCCGACTTATTATGGATATAGAGCTTGTTGGTCCTGTAAATATCCATACGGAACTTATCGAACACCGGCTCGGGGATCTCCCCCAGATCCTTTATGAGCTCCCTGGGCTCGGTCTTTACGGGTTCATTGCCGTTCCTGTACGCTATACCATTTACCAGTGACGGTTCTCCCAGGTTCTCAAGAAGATCGATCGTGGTGATCTCACCTTCACCTATCACGCAGAAATCAACGAGCATGTTCCGGAGGACCACTTCCCAGCTGAACGTCGAAAGCTGCCCGCCCACCACTATCCTGGCTCCCGGGTTGATATCCTTTACCAGCCGGGAGAACCACTTCACGTACGCGTA
>JAQUQS010000056.1 GCA_028715965.1 Candidatus Omnitrophota bacterium
AGGGCTAAGAGGCGAGAACGCTTGTTCGAACACCACATTCCCCTCATATCCTATTTCAGCGCCGTTGACCAGTAACCCGTCGTTATCGTTACCGGAAAGATCAGTAGCCGTGCCGTCATCGAAATCATAGTAAAGTAGGAGCGACGATTCCAGCCCGGCCACGCCATTAGCGTTAAGAGACTCGACCTCTGCAACCGTTAGGGCCCGGTCAAATATAGCCACATTGTCTACGCGGCCTATGCCCTGTCCACCCGATGTATGGTTACCGATCGCGCTTATCAGTTCCGTGACGACATCATTAGCCTCACCGACGTATTGGCCGTCCACATAGAACCTGGTCTTCCCGGTAGTACGGTCAAGAACAGCCGTTATTTGATGCGGCCCCTCGCTAAGCTGGTTCACATTGTACCCACTCGTCCTCCAACCGTTATCGTATACACCTAATTCCCCGGTGGAATTTATCAGCACATGGTGATATCTCCCGCCAGCCTTCTGGAAAAGGGTACGGTAATCACCTGTCGTAGGAAGCGGAAATTCCACCGTAGCGGACAATGTCATGTCCGACACGGGAGTTATCGGGTCTATTGAAAGATAACTGGACGTACCACTGGCATCAATATACATAGATGATTCTACTTCTTTAAGAGTTAGACCATATACCCATCCTTTATCCTGTTTTGTCAGGTCTTCCGCGGCCTTAACATATCCCCATCTCAAAGTATACGAGCCGGCGGAGAGTATGGACGAACTGTATTTCGTCCAGTCTTTTACCCCGGATATGCTCACTTCATCTACCACGCTGGAATCCGACTTATCTATGACCTGGAACACCATCTCGTTGGGTGAAGCCGCATCCATCTTCCAGAAAAACTCTACGGCACCGTCCGAAGCCAGGTCAATATCGGTCTGCATGTAGGTGCTGTTGCCGGCCTCTATGTGCGGCGTTTCCGCGGCGAACCCGCGATCGTCGTAGCTGGTCACATTCTGTGCTACCCAACCATCACCGGTAAAGCCTAACTGGTCTACGGAGAAGCTCGTTCCTTCAGGATAGGCGTCCCCAGTAAAGTTCTGGGTCATATCCTCGTATATGATCTCCACCTCGTCCACCCAGGCGCGGTCATCCGCTACTCCGGAAGTAAGCGTCCTGTCGTATTCCCATCTGAGCACATGCGAACCGGCCGGCACGTACATGCTGTACGTTATCCATCCATCGTCACTGCCGCTTATGGATGTCTGTAAATGGGCGGCGTCACTACCATCGATATAGAATTTGAGCTTATCCGTACCCGCGGAATCTACCCTCCATTTAAATGTTACTGTGGCGCCGTCTACCAGGTCTATTGCCCTCTCGAGATATGATTTAGCCCCGGCGGACGTGTCCATAGACTGTGCCGCGAAACCGTTAGCGTCGAAAGAAGTCTCGCTCTGGGAAACCCACGTGGTCGATTCATAGCCTTCCGGCAGGTCCGCCTGCGCCCCGAGTGGCAGGTCGAACGAGTAGGCTCTTTTCGTCTTTATGGTTACACCGTCAAGCCACGCGTTGTTGTTCGTAGCCCCGGAGGTCGTCGCGCTACGGTCATATTCCCACCGGAGAACATGGGCAACACCACCAGTAAGCGTTACGCGTTTATAGACCCACCCATCCTCGTTACCGGTGACCGTGGTACTGTCGCCGTCAAGCGAGTCCACAAGCACCCCGTCCAGGTAGAACTTGATACCATCCGTAGCGGCCGAGCTGATCTTCCAGTAGAATCCCAGTTCGGTATCCTCCGCATATTGTACGGTCTTTGAGATATATGACGTATTACCAACTTCCACGGAGCCGGACTGCAACGCGAAAGTACCTTCCTCAAAAGAGGTGGTCCCCTGTATCACCCAGGAATCGGTATCGAACGTGTCCGGATCGACATCATACTCCGTTTGGTCAAAGAACCGGGACGTTCTCGTGAAAGTAATGTCATCAACCCATGCTGTCTGGCCTTCCGTATCCGTACCCGCCTCATCTCTCGTATATACCCACTGGATAGTATGTTCAACACCCGCGGTCAGGGATTCTATCGTGTACTCGTGGAACTGTCCGTCCGCGTCCGTATTACCGGAAAGCGTTCCATAAAGCTGTCCGTCCACATACACGCTTATCGCTTTATCCCCTTCGGAGACTTTCCACCAGAATGTAAGATCGGATATCTCATCAAGCGTTATTTTCTTTTCCATGACCGATTGCTGCCCCGCGCTGAGCGCGCCGGCTTCCGCCGAATATCCATATTCGTCATGCGAGACCGAGCTCTGGACAAAGAAATCGGCATCTCCGGATGTGGCATATCCGTCCGGCAGAGCTATTTGCCCCTGTATGGGCTCAAAATCGAACTCCACGTCCGACGGTTTGACCATTACCTCATCTATCCAGGCGGTATCGCTGCCTTCCGATATCTCCCCATCCTTTATGTACTTCCATTCTAGCGTATGAGACCCGGCGGCAAGCGCTATATTCACCGTGGCCCAATCAGTTTCCCCGGAGATCCCGTCGACCCCGGACACTTCCTCACCATCCACATAGAACCGGAAATAATCGTTGTCCTCCGAAGAGACCTTCCACTTGAAAGACAATATGGTCGTTATCTCGAAAGCCACGTCTTTCCTTATGGTCGCCGTACCGCCGTCGGCCACCTCTCCTACCTGGACCGCGTACCCGGGTACGGTAGTACCTGTGATATATGTGCCCTCATTACCGTTACCGGCGAATATTTCCTGTAATTCCCGAACGGTATACGTGTTGCCGTAATAATCCCGTATTATCTCTTCCCCGTTGATGATGACCGGGATATCGTTAAGCATTATGATGTTGTTATAGATATCAATGTCCTGTATCGGACCCTCAGCCTTGTGGTCCGGGTACGCGGAGGTCACATGTTTTGCCGTTATTTTCTCCGCTCTCCATACACCACCATAGGACACAAGCTCGATATCCACATCCCGGGGATATTCCGTCTGTATGATAGGCGGCTGGGTCCCCTCCATGAAGCCCTCAATGCCCCCGATCTGGTCATATGCCTGGTTCGAATCCTCGCCATAAGCCCCGAACAACATGTCTTCCATGATATCCGCCACACCATTGCCATTATGATCATAGTCCATGCCCGTAGCATTGATCCCCGTATGCCCGTACAACGCGACTTCGAGTATATCCTGCATTCCGTCACCATCGACATCATCGACACTGTTTATATCCGTCCAGCTGTATCCGCATTCGTCGTAAAGCACATATGAATAACTGACGGTGTATTCCTTGTTCGCGCGCAGGTGCCCGAGGAAATACCACTCCATAAGGTCCGCTATCCCATCGCTGTCGGAATCATACGCGATATCCCCCGCAT
>JAQUQS010000057.1 GCA_028715965.1 Candidatus Omnitrophota bacterium
GGCAGGATCCGGCGCTCATGGAAATCATCAGTTCCTGCGATATGATCAATGCCGACGGGATGTCCGTGGTCTGGGCCTCAAGACTTTTGGGGAAAGCCCTTAAGGAGCGGGTCACGGGGATAGACCTTATGCAGAGACTGGTCGAAAGGTCCGCGTCACGCGGATATGCCCTTTATTTCCTCGGGGCGAGGAAGGAAGTGGTGGAAAGGGTCGTCGGGATATATAAGGAAAAGTTCCCGGACATCCATATAGCCGGGTACAGGGACGGTTACTGGCGGGAGGACGAAGAACCCGGACTTGTGAGGGATATCCGGGATTCCGGAGCGCAGATACTCTTCCTGGCCATAAGCTCCCCCAGGAAAGAGAGGTTCCTCAGCCGGTATCTCGCGGAGATGAACGTGCCCTTTGTTATGGGCGTAGGGGGTAGTTTCGATGTTGTCGCGGGAGTTACCCGCAGGGCGCCTGTGTGGATGCAGAAAAGCGGATTGGAATGGTTCTACAGGTTCAGCCAGGAACCGGCTAGGATGTGGAAAAGGTATATACCGGGGAACATGCGTTTCATAGGCCTTGTATGCAGGGAACTTGTCAGGGCGCGGTCCGGGGCGAAATGAAGCCGCTTGTGTAACGGGGCGGGAACGTATATAATTAGATTTTTGGTTTTACAGCAAAAGGAGACATGATGTTCGACCTCAATAAACTTGGTGATATGGCAAAGGTGGCCAGCCAGGCCCGTGAAATGCAGCAAAAACAGGAAAAAGCGCAAAAAGAACAGACGGAGCTTTTGAAAAAGATATCTAACCAGCTCGATACGCTTATATCTTATATCAATGACAGGATATAACATTGCGGATGCCGATGGATAACGCTATGATACGCCGGAACGTAAAACGGATATTAACGGAACTTCCAGCTGGAGTTACGCTTGTGGCGGCCGCGAAGACGAGGACGCCCGAAGAGGTGGTCGCCGCCGTTCGTGCGGGCGCGCATGCTGTCGGGGAGAATTATGTCCAGGAAGCGGAGAGGGCTTTTCAGGCGATCGGCCATGGGGTCAGGTGGCATTTCATCGGTCACCTCCAGAAGAACAAGGTGAAGAAGGCCGTTGGGGTGTTCGACGTGATAGAGACCGTGGATTCTCCTGAGCTCGCCGGGGAAATAGATAAAAGATGCGCTGATGCCGGCCGTACGATGGATGTGCTTATTGAGGTCAATAGCGGGCGGGAGCGCCAGAAATCCGGCGTTATGCCTGAGGATGTGGCCGTCCTGCTGGAGGAGATATCGGGACTTCCTAATATAAGGATAAAAGGTCTTATGACGATGGGTCCCGTTACGGATGATCCCGAGCTGGCCAGGCCTTTTTTCGCCGGGACCAGAGAACTGTTCGACGCGCTTAAGGGATCGCAGGGAGGCAACGTGGCCATGGAGTTCCTTTCCATGGGCATGTCGGGGTCGTATAAGGTGGCGTTGGAGGAAGGCGCTAATATCGTAAGGATAGGCACAGGTATATTCGGGGAAAGGGGCCGGTAGGTTCATATGTATGTAAAGGTCTTGTGTGACGAAAAAGCCAAAAGAGGATTACAGCCTAGCCGTGGTTTCGCGTGCCTTTTGAACAATCGCGTACTTTTCGATACCGCGGAAGACCCCTCCATGCTGCTGGATAACATGAAACACATGATGGTGGACCCTGCCAGGTTGGATGCGGTCGTGGTCTCGCATGAGCACTGGGACCATACGGGAGGTCTTTGGGAGATACTCAGGATGAACCCCGGAATAAAAGTATACGCGTGCCCCTCGTTCAGCAATATATTCAAGGAATGTGTTAATGAGCTTGGGCGCGAATTGATAATGTCCGAAGGCAGCGTGCAGGTGGCGGAGAACGTTTTCACCACCGGAGAAATGATGGGCGAGTATAAGGAAGAACCTATGCCCGAACAGGCGTTGGTGGTGAAAGGCGATAGTGGCGTGTCGATCATAACGGGATGCGCGCATCCGGGGATATTGCGTATCGTGGAAAAGGTCAAAAAAGACTTTGATACGGATGAGATATACCTGGTCTTCGGGGGGTTCCATATAGGCAAAATGGACAGGGAAGATATAACCCGCCTGGCTGGCCGGTTCAAGGAGCTCAAGGTCCAGAAGGTCGGGCCGTCACATTGCTCGGGCATGAAGGCCAGGATGATCTTCAGGGGAAAATACCTAAGTGGATATGTCGGCGTGAAAGCCGGACATATTATACACCTGTGATACAGGATGGGGAGCTATGGGAAAGATATATGATACTGTGATAGTCGGAGGAGGACCCGCGGGGTTCACCGCCGGGATCTATGCGTCAAGAAGCCGTATGGACGTCATACTTGTGGAAAGTCTGTCTATCATGGGACAGGCCACGATGACCGACATGATAGAGAACTATCCCGGAGTGCCGGCTACGAACGGTTACGAGCTCATGGCCGGGTTCAGGAAACAGGCCGAGGAATTCGGGCTTACTTGTGTGACGGGCACGGTGGCATCCATAACGTTCTCCGTGAGCCAGGAGGGAGTTCCGGTATGGACCGTTACTCATGACGAAGGGGAGATCAGGGCCCTATCGGTCATACTCGCGACCGGGGCACGTTCAAAAAAACTCGGGGTACATGGTGAGGATGAATTCGCCGGGCGAGGCGTATCCTATTGCGCCACCTGTGACGGGGCGTTCTTCCGCGACAAGGATATCGTCGTCGTAGGAGGAGGGGATACCGCTGTTGAAGAGGCCATATTCCTTACGCGATTCGGGCGAAGCGTAAAGCTGGTCCACAGGAAAGCGCGTTTGCGTGCTGCCAGCATACTGCAGGAGCGGGCCATGGCCAACGATAAAATGGGGTTCGTGCTCGATTCCGTCGTTGAGGAGATATGCGGGACGGATAAGGTGGAAAAGGTCAAGGTCCGTAACGTGAAGACCGGTAACGTGCATCATGAGGAGTGCCAGGGCGTGTTCGTCTTCGTGGGATGGTCACCTAATACTTCTATGGTGGAAGGGGTGGCTGATGCTGATGAGCATGGAGCCGTCATCGTGGGGAGTGATATGAGCACGTCGGCCAGAGGGCTCTTCGCCGCGGGTGATTGTTCCGCCAGGCCGCTTCACCAGGTCGTTACGGCATGTGGCGATGGGGCGGTGGCCGCGCAATCCGCGCGTTTTTATGTTGAAGGACTTAAAGGGACG
>JAQUQS010000058.1 GCA_028715965.1 Candidatus Omnitrophota bacterium
GCCGGGTCCGGATTTATCGCTCCGTCCATGGTGTCCGTACCGAGCCTCGCCGAATACTTCGTTATCGTGCTCGTACCCACGTTACCGTCCGCGTCGATATCGCCATTAACTATCACCTTTACGTCCAAAAGTTCCGTCTTATCCGAGTCCGAGTACGTCGCTATCGTCTGCTGCAGAGCGACGCCACTTGAATGGTACCCCGAGTTCCTGATCTCCTGTACGTCCAGTAGCGTCGCCCCGGTGGCGTCGGTATACGTGAATATCTCCTGGTTCACGATATTATGCTGCGTGTCATAGCTCCTGTTCGTCAGCACCTGGTAGCTTATGACTTCCGGGTCCGCGCCGTCCGCATCCGTCTGGCTCACCGTTATCCTCTGCGTGCCCGCGTCACCGCGGTTATTTATGTTCTCGTTCACGATAACCGTCACCTTCGTGAGCTTCTCTTCCGCCGACCCGTTCATCACATAGCTCGTTATCGTCTGGTTTTGGGCATACCCGGCGGTCGTAAAGTTGCTCGAAACCGTGACCGTCCTGCCGGTCTCGGTATCCGAGGAATTGTACGTTATTACCGTCGTCTGGGTGGCATTCCCGCGCCTCTGGGCCACCGCGTCACCGTATACATTGGTGATCTCGGTGTATCCCGCGTATACCGTAGCTTCTCCCGTTGCCTCGTCCACCGTGTATTTGCTTACCGTCTGGCTCAGGACGTTCCCATACCTGTCGTAGCTCGAGTACGCTATATCCTGTTTGCCCGTTACGACCGACATGTCAACGTCCGAGTAACTCGTTATGCTGGAGGTCGCCGCCCTGTCGTGGATATCATGACCCGCGTTCGTTATATGCTGAGCCTCGCCGAACGCGAACGCGTCCGTTTCCCAGTAATACCTTAATATGTCCTGCTCAAGCGCGTTACCCCTGTCGTCGAAACTCGTCGTAGTTATCACCTGCTGGTCTATCGCGGTCGCCGGGTCCGGATTTATCGCTCCGTCCATGGTGTCAGTACCGAGCCTCGCGGAATACTTCGTTATCGTGGTCGTACCCACGTTACCGTCCGCGTCGATATCGCCATTAACTATCACCTTTACGTCCAGTAGTTCCGTCTTATCCGAGTCCGAATACGTCGCTATCGTCTGCTGCATCGCCACTCCGCTCGAATGATAGCTGGAGTTCCTGATCTCCTGCACATCCAGTAACGTCGCTTCGGTGGCGTCCGTATACGTGAATATCTCCTGGTTCACGATATTGTGCTGCGCGTCATAGGCCCTATTGGTCAGCACCTGATAACTTACGACTTCCGGGTCCGCCCCATCGGCGTCCGTCTGACTCACCGTTATCCTCTGCGTGCCCGCGTCACCCCTGTTATTGATGTTCTCGTTCACGATGGAAGTGACCTTCGTGAGCTTTTCTTCCGCCGACTCGTTCATAACATAGTTTGATATGGTCTGGTTCTGCGCGTATCCGGTGGTCGTGAAGTTACTCGACACCGTGACCGATCTGCCGGTCTGCGTATCGCTGGAGTTATATGTTATGACCGTAGTCTGGGTGGCGTTGCCGCGCCTCTGGGCCACCACGTCACCGTACACGTTCGTTATCTCGCTGTACCCAGAGTATACCGTCGCTTCTCCCGTAGCCTCGTCCACCGTATACTTACTTACCGTCTGGCTCGTGACGTTGCCGTACCTGTCGTAACTCGAGTACTCTATATCCTGTTTGCCCGTTATGGCCGTCATGTCGGAGTCACTGTAACTCGTTATGCTGGAGGTCGCCGCCCTGTCATGGATATCATGCCCCGCGTTCGTTATATGCTGCGCTTCGCCGAACACGAACGAGCTCGTCTCCCAGTAATAGCGGAGTATATCCTGCTCGAGCGCGTTACCCCTCGCGTCGAAACTCGTCGTCGTGATCACCTGACGGTCTATCGCGGTAGCCGGGTCCGGGTTTATCGCCCCGGCCATGATGTCCGTCCCCAGCCTCGCCGAATACTTCGTTATCGTGGTCGTACCCACGTTACCGTCGGCGTCGATATTGCCGTTCACTATCACTTTTACGTCCAGAAGGTCCGTTTTATCCGAATCCGAATATGTCGCTATTCGTTGCTGCAGGGCTACTCCGCTTGAATGATAGCTTGAGTTCCTTATCTCCTGTACGTCAAGTAGCGTCGCTTCGGTGTCGTCGGTATACGTGAAGATCTCCTGGCTAGTGATATTATGCTGCGCGTCATAATCGCGGTTGGTCAGTACCTGGTAGCTAGAGACCAGTGCGTTCTCGCCATTTGAGTCCGTCTGGCTTACAGTTATCCTCTGCGTGCCCGCGTCACCTCTGTTATTTATGTTCTCGTTGACTATATCCGTCACCTTCGTGAGCTTCTCTTCCGCCGACCCGTTCATCACATAACTCGATATCGTCTGGTTCCCGGCGTATCCGCGGTCGAAATTACTCGATACGGTGACCGTCCTTCCGGTCTTTATATTCAGGGAATTATAAGTGATCGCTGTGGTCTCGGTGGCGTTACCGCGCCTCTGTGCCACGGCGTCGCCGTACACGTTCGTTATCTCGCTGTACCCAGAGTATACCGTAGCCTCTCCCGTAGCCTCGTCCACCGTATACTTACTTACCGTCTGGCTCGTGACGTTGCCGTACCTGTCGTAGCTGGAATACGTTATCTCCTGCTTGCCGGTAACTGTCTCCATACCGGCGTTCGAATAACTCGTTATCTCCGAGGTCGCCGCCCTGTCATGTATATCGTGCCCCGCGTTCACGATATGCTGCGCTTCGCCGAACTCGAACTGGCCTTCTTCCCAGTAATACCTTAATATATCCTGCGTGAGAGCGTTGCCCCTGTCGTCGAAGGTATCGGTCGTTATCACCTGCTTGTCTATCTCGCCCGAATATGTTATCGCGCCCGTACCATCATCGGCTATACTGCAGGACGAGTACTTGATCACCGTCGACGTCCCGACATTACCGTCGGCGTCGATGTTCTCGTTAGTTATGACCTTGACGTCGAGTAGCTCCGTCTTCGCCGCGTCGGAGTATGTCGCTATCACCTGCTGCATCGCCACACCGCTTGAATGGTACCCCGAGTTCCTTATCTCCTGTACGTCCAGGAGCGTTACTTCGGTGGCGTCGGTATACGTGAATATCTCCTGGTTCAATATGTTGTGCTGCGCGTCA
>JAQUQS010000059.1 GCA_028715965.1 Candidatus Omnitrophota bacterium
CCTCTTCGTCAACCACACGCACTTTGACCCCTGGTATCGCCTGCCCCACGGAACCCGGCTTAGTG
Organism: Candidatus Omnitrophota bacterium; assembly: GCA_028715965.1. Classification (NCBI taxonomy): domain Bacteria; kingdom Pseudomonadati; phylum Candidatus Omnitrophota; species Candidatus Omnitrophota bacterium. The sequence goes on from JAQUQS010000059.1 coordinate 66, forward strand.
ATCGCCTTTTTCGGGTCGAGATAGGTTAGCCTCGGCGATGCCTCGGTCTGGCCATACATAAGATACAAATGCTTGTCCGGGAAATATTCCAGCAATTCCCGTGTTATTCGTGGCGGCATACTGTCCCCCGCCTGCAGGAAATAACGAAGATACGGGAGCTTGCGTGTCTTTATGTCGGACATGTTAAGCAAAATGGCGTAGTGGGACGGGACCCCGGCAAATCCGGAAACACGGAACGTTTCCATCGTTTCCAATACCATGTTAGGATACTGGAAGCGGTTATCCATAACAAGGCTACCGCCTACGATGAAATGGGAAAAAAGCAGGGACAATCCGAATATATAGTTTAACCCAAGAACACAACATATGCTGTCCTCACTGTTAATATGCGTATATCGGGCTATCGAACGGTTATTAGACACGATGTTCCTGTTACTAAGCATAACGCCTAAAGGTTCACCTGTAGACCCGGAAGTATACATGATCATCGCAATGTCATCCGGATCTTTCGCCCCGGGGCCGGACGGCCTATGATGTCCCATGATATCCCCTGAGGGAAGTCCTTCGACCGCGAACTTGACCCCCGACACGCATTTCACGGCCGCATCGGCCTTATCCCTGTATTCTTTTGAGAAAAATATTCCGCATAGCCCGCAATCATCGGCGACACGGGCCAGGTCCGGCGCCGTAGCCGTATTGTTCAGGGGAACAGCGACCGCTCCCGCCTTGCATATGCCGAATATCCAAGCGACGTATTCAAGGGACGTCCGGGACAACAGCCCCACTCTTTCCCCCTTTAGCACGCCGGAGTTCTTCAGAAAAACATGGACGCGTTCAGCCTCTTCCGACACATAGCTATATGTATATTTGGCCCCGTCGTTCCCCGCTTCAACGACCGCAACGTTGTCTGGCCAGGTCCGGGCGGCATGCTCAAGTATGTCATGGACAAGAAATGACATCTCAAGCACCCCCCTTCTTTTTGGATATGTATTTTTCCAGGTTACGTACTGTATCGAAGTTCTCCGGCAGGATCTCCGCCACCTCGACCTTTACCCCATATGCCTTCTGTATGAAAGCCACAAGCTCTATAACGCCTATGGAATCAACTATCCCGAGCTTCAGAAAAGAATCGTCATCCGATATCCTTTTTATCCCCAGACCGGGACTGCCGAGATAGTTCCTGGTGATGAAATCCCTGATGGACTCTCGTATTCCGGACGTCGTCATGTCATCCCCCGTGCCGCAGTTCCTTGCGCAACGCGGCCACTATCTTCTTGTTCTTTTCCCTTTTCAGGTGTTTTATCCCCTCGCTACGCGTCATGTATCCTGAACGCACCAGATATGCGATCTCCGCCGCATAAGGATGGTACCCGTATTTGTGTATATGTTCTTCATCAGCCAGGATGTTCAACCTGCAGTTGGTGGCGTTAAGCTCGACACCTTTCGGCATCTTCCATCCGATCCTCCGGACCGAAGCGAATATCTTCTTTTCATCATACGGTTGGGCGGAAAGCGGATGTATGAACACGGGGAAGACTTTTTTCGAGGTATAGGACTTTTTTTCCAGGAAAAATCTTTCCGCGGCTTTCCCGCACACCTTGATGATAGGCTCTTTGATCGTGGCCTCCATGAACCTGAGGGTCATTGGGGATAACCTCATAACAGAAGACGTCGGGGGCGCCTGGCCGGGGGACCAGCCGAACGCGATCATCGGTATATTTTTTTCTATCGCGGTCTTTAGTGAAGTATATTTTACGAGCCCTATGCAGGAAGTACATACCGCGCTGGCACGTTCCATGGCTTTTGGTGGGAATATGTTCCTCTCCATGGTTCTCCTGAACAGGCCTTTCAGCAATCGTGGACTGGGCTTGAACCATATGTGGTCGACATCCAACGCATCCGTTACTACCTCGATGTTCCTGCGCGCTCCGGACGCCAGGAAACCATTGTCGAACGTGAACGCAAGTACTTTGAGCCCGTACCTGCGACGCAGGAGTTCAAGGGTATAAGTGCTGTCCTTCCCGCCACTATAACACAAAAGCACATCGTACGAGGATCGTCCTTTCAGACCGTTTATCGTGTCCCCCAGCCGCTTCTTTTCGGTTTTCAGGATACGGGCAAGAGCCCCTTTATCCTTGACCCGTTCCTGGCATAGGGAGCATACCCCACTCGGGCTAAAGGATACGTTCGGGAAATTTTCCGGCAATACGCATACAGCACACCTGTTTACCCGTTCTCTATTCTTCATGTTCCCCGCTCTCCTTATCTCGCATTATATCAAGGTATGGCTGGAAGATATCGTTCTTGAAATATTCTGTGTATAACTCTGATCCTCTTGTGTTCAGGTGGGTAGAATCACAGAAATACCTGTTCTCGAGCGTCAGGATAGGCTCGGAAAGAAAATAAGCCTTAGGGTACTCGCTCTTCAGCCCGTCATAGAACCCGATATAATCCGCGTTGAAGCCAAGATCTTCCAGGACCGCGTTCAGGCCTTCCGGGACGACCATCCCCATAAATACCACATCTATACCGTTCGCGGCCGCCAGTCGCATGAACTTGTCCAGGTACTTGAGGTCAACTTGCCTGATATCCGTACGGAACTGGAAGCGCTCGACATGTTCGGAGAAATAATCTGCCGGTATTTCCCCTTCCGCTTCAGGCGCCTCGATATAGCCGTTATGGGACACCATATCATCGACCAGTTTCTTGTTGCTGTACGGATACTTCCTCCTCTGGGTAAGACCGACTTTCCTAAGGTCAAGACTGGCCCAGTACCGGGAGATAAAGACCTTTCTCTCCCGCCAGGTAAGATCCGGCCACATATCCAGGAATTCGGGTATGCTGGTAAAATATCGCAACACCACCAGCGACGAATCTTCCGGAGTGAACGGGTCTATATACAGGAAAATAGCCTGCGGCGGCGCATGTTCAGCCAGGTATCTTTTAAGAAGAAAATACAGGTTCATGGGTTTCCCCCCGGGCAGGGTCGGCAACAGTATCTCCCCATTTACTTCATATGCCCTTATCCCCGTCTTTTGCACGCTGTCC
>JAQUQS010000060.1 GCA_028715965.1 Candidatus Omnitrophota bacterium
AAAGCACCGTCAGGTCGGCCCAGTTCACTCCCGCTCTCGTCAGTGGATTGAGATCGGCCCAGTTAACGCCCGCCTTGCTGAATACCTCCATATCGGCCCAGTTGACACCCGCTTCCGTAAGCGGCCTGAGGTCCGACCAGTTTATGTTGGCGATGGTCATCGTCCTTAGGTCCAGCCAGTTTATGTTGGCTGTTGACAACGTCCGGAGATCGGCCCAGTTAGTACCCGACTCCGTCAATGTTTCCAGGTCAGCCCAGTTTATCCCCGCTATTGTCATGGGCCTGAAATCGGCCCAGTTGACACCGGCCGCAGAAAGTACCGCCATGTCGTCCCAGTTAACGCCCGCACCCGCCATTATGGACAGGCTGTCCCAGTTGACGTTCGCCGACGCCATGTTCTCTATATTGAACCAGTTGACCTCCGCGAGGGATAGATCAGCTATGTTGAACCAGTTAACACCGGCCGACGCCATGTTCTCTATGTTGAACCAGTTGACGCCCGCTTCCGCGAGGTCCGATATGTTGAACCAGTTAACGCCCGCGCCCGCCATGTTCGAGATACTGTCCCAGTTAACACCCGCGGCCGCCATGTTCTCAACGTTATACCAGTTGACGTTCGCGAGCGATAGGTCTGCGAGATTGGTCCAGTTAACGCCCGCGCGTGTAAGGTCCTCTATCCCTGCCCAGTTAACGCCTTCTTTCGTCAAGACCTCGAGGTCCGACCAGTTCACGCCCGCCTTCGTGAAAACATTGAGATCCGACCAGTTAATGCCCGCCTTCGTAAGCGTATTCAGGTCCGACCAGTTCACGCCCGCCTTCGTAAGAGGCACAAAATCAGCCCAGTTAACCCCGGCCTTGGTCAATGTATTGAAATCCGACCAGTTAACACCCGCCTCCGTAAGTACCTGTATATCGTACCAGTTGACACCTGCGTCGCTCATTACCCGGAAATCAGCCCAATTAGCCCCCGCGCGTGTCATGACATTCACGTCAGTCCAGTTGATATTGGCTTTTGTAAGGGAATTGAAATCACTCCAGTTCACATTCGCGCGTGTAAGTGGCCTGAGGTCAGCCCAGTTCACACCCACTTTCGTAATAGTGTTGAAATCCGACCAGTTCACGCCCGCCCGGGTCATGACCTCGATATCGCCCCAGTTTATCCCCGCTTCGGTTATGGTAGTGAAATCGGTCCAGTTCACGCCTATCTCGCTCATGACCTGGAGGTCCGACCAATTTATACCGGCGCGGGTCAGGGGCTCGAAATCGGCCCAGTTAATGCCGGTCTTCGACATGTTTTCCAGATCGGCCCAGTTAATGCCTATATCGACCATGACCGATATGTCATACCAGTTTATCCCGGAATCCGCCATATCAGAAACATTATCCCAGTTCACACCGGCGTCGGACAGGTTCTTGATGTTATCCCAGTTCACGCCAGAATCGGCCATGACGGAAATACTGTCCCAGTTCACGTTAGCGGCCGACAGGTTGGCGATATTGAACCAGTTAACGTTCGCTTCCGCGAGGTCCTGTATATTGAACCAGTTAACGTTCGCCTCAGCCATTTCCGCGAGGTTATACCAGTTGATCTCCGCGTCCGCTAGATCACCCACGTTCACCCAGTTAACGCCCGCGCCAGCCATGGTAGATATATTGTCCCAGTTAACACCCGCGGCCGCCATGTTGGAAAGGTTGTACCAGTTAATGTCCGCCTCCGCGAGATCGGACACGTTATCCCAGTTAACGCCCGCGCCGGCGAGTATCGATATACTGTCCCAGTTCACGTTGGCCGCCGCCATGTTCTCCAGGTTATACCAGTTGATGCCGGCATCCGCGAGTTCCGATATATTGTCCCAGTTGACGGCCGCGCCGGCCATACTGGATATACTGTCCCAGTTCACGCCCGCCGCCGCCATGTTGGCGAGGTTCACCCAATCCACGGCGGCATCGGTCATGACCCCCATATCCACCCAGTTCACGCCCGAGGTGGACCACACCGCGAAATCGGACCAATTCACGCTGGACTCGGACATGACCTGTACATCATACCAGTTGACGCCCGCCCTTGTGAACACACGCATATCCGACCAGTTCACGCCGGCACGGGTCATCGTGTTCATGTCCGACCAGTTCACGCCGGACTTGCTCATCACATTGAAATCATGCCAATTAACGCCCGCTTCCGTCATGGTCTCGAGGTCGGCCCAGTTTATACCCTCACGGGTAAGGACACGCATGTCTGTCCAGTTAACACCCGCCTTCGTGAACACATCAAGGTCTTCCCAGTTCACGCCCGCGATGGTCATGCGGCCCATATCCTGCCAGTTAACACCCGCCTCGCTCATCACCTGTATGTCATACCAGTTGACCATGGCCTTGCTCATGGTCTCAAGGTCTGTCCAGTTCACGCCCGCGTTGGAGAAAACACCGAAATCATTCCAGTTTATCCCCGCGTCCGTTATCGGCGTAAGCCCAGTCCAGTTCACACCGGATTCCGTCATAACCTGGAAGTCCGACCAGTTAATACCCGCTTCGGACATGGTCTCCACATCATCCCAGTTAATGCCGGTCCGGGATATAACTCCTATATCAGACCAGTTCACGTTCGTATTTGAAAGGACCTGGAAATCCGACCAGTTGACCAGGGAACGGGTCATGACCTGGAGGTCCGCCCAGTTGACCCCAACACTGGATATCACCTGGAAGTCCGCCCAGTTCACGTCCGCGGTCGACATTACCGCCATGTTCACCCAGTTGACCCCGGAATCCGCCATAGTGGAGACGTCGTTCCAGTTAACACCCGCGATGGACAGGTTGGATATATTGACCCAGTTAACACCCGCGTCCGCCATGACCGATATGCTATACCAGTTGACGTTCGCCGTGGCCAGATCGGCGACGTTGAACCAGTTGACATTGGCCGAGGCCATCTGCTCGATATTCGTCCAGTTCACATTGGCCGCCGCCATATCCTCGATGTTGTACCAGTTGACACCCGCGGCCGACAGGTCGGAAAGGTTCTGCCAGTTTATGTTCGCCGACGACATCGCCTGCATACCGGTCCAGTTTACATTGGTATCGGCCAGGACCT
>JAQUQS010000061.1 GCA_028715965.1 Candidatus Omnitrophota bacterium
AACATCTCCTTCAACGTGAAAACAACCTGGGCCACGTTACCCAAGGCAAAGAACAATATCCCCACGCTGAACAGGTTGAAGACCAGAAGAACACTCATGGTATTTCCACATTTCTTGAACGCCTTGCTTCTTTCCCCGATCGATATCAGGACGGGGCGTACTTTATTGTACAGGACAAGCAAAATACCATGGTAAACACCCCAGAGCACGAATCTCCATGCCGCTCCGTGCCATAAACCCATTATCGACCAGGTCAACAGAATGACTATAGGAGCGGGTATACTCCATTTCCGGTATCTCACGAGGGCTAATGGGTAGAAAACGTATTCCTTCACCCATGTGGTAAGGCTGATATGCCATCTTTGCCAGAAATCATACAGGTTCCTCGCGAAAAACGGGGTCCTGAAGTTGGTCATTATGTTAAAACCAAGCAATCTGGCGATCCCTCTGGCCATATTAGAATATCCCGAAAAGTCGGCGTATACCTGGAACGCGAAGGCGTACATGGCAAGAAGCGCCATACTTCCTGAAACAGCCGGCGTAGGCGTGAACGCCGCATAGGTGAACTTCTTAAGGTTATCAGCTATAACGATCTTCTTGAATAGCCCCCAGAATATCAACCAGCTTCCCTGGTATATGTCATCCGCGCATATGCGCCTGTCGTTCTCTATCTGAGGCAAAAGGTTACGGGCACGTTCGATGGGTCCTGCCACCAACTGCGGAAAAAACACGATGAAGAGGGCAAAATCCTGGAATTTACGTGTAGGTTCTATGACCTTGCGGTATATGTCTATGGGGTAGCTCATCGCCTGGAACGTGTAAAAGGATATTCCCAGGGGTAATATCACGCTCAAAGTCACCCCGTCCACTTCCCACCCCAGCGCCCACAACATATTCTGCAGGTTATCCAGGAAAAAATTCGCGTATTTGAAATAAGCAAGAACTGATAGGTTCAAGACAACAGCTGCGGTAAGTAGATATTTACGGTGTTTTTCACCGGACGCCTCGAAAATACGCGATCCGGCGTAATAGTTCAAGCAGGTCGAGAACAGGACCAACGACAGGAACCGCCAGTCCCAGAATGAGTAGAATACATAGCTCGCCACCAGTAAAAGCAGGTTCTGCCACTTGCGTTCAAGAAAGACATAGAACACGTAGACAAGTGCGAAAAAAACGGCAAAATTCAGGCTATTAAAAACCATATTATTAAGAATATATCATATAGATCATGTTTGTACAAATCCCAGGGGGAAATGGCCTGTACAAAAAAACGGGGATAACGCCACTATCCGCCTTTCCTCTCCTCGAAAGATGGACCATTGGGGCGCACTATTTACCTGCGTTATCGCATTATTGCCGGACCCGGCATTACCGGGTCCGGCAGCAATGATCTAAAGCGCGAGTTCTGTCGATTAGAACGCGGTGTCGGCCGCCAGGTCCGCGAACAGCGCCTCGTCGATCGCCTTGTCGGCTTCCTTGCTTCCCGCGCTTTCCAGCCTGATGATCTCGCGGCCGGATTTTGCCTCTTTTTCCCTGCGTGCTACCTCGCGCAGCCTGTTTATACCTTCGTCAGTTATACCGGCGAACGCCACGTAATTCGCTCTTGTTAGCGCCAGAGCCAGCGCCATACCGAACGTAAAGTCTTCTCCTGCTATGATATAACTATCGCACTTATCCGATACTGCCCCGAAGAAAGGTTCGTTCCCGGTGAAAATACCGGTGACTTTGGTATCGACCGACATATCGGCGCGTTTTACATAAGCTATCTTATCCGCAAGCTCATCTTGCGTCACTACGCTTATGACCTCGGCTATGTCTCCCCAACCTTTTACGGTATCCAGCGCCTCTTCAGGAGCTTCACATACAATGATTATCCCCTGCTGTCTGTCCCTGTTCAAAGCGTTGCGTCTGGCCAGATCTTTTGCCAGGGCCTTCAATCCATCGGCATCTCTAGCCAGCATATCCGCGGATACCACCAGGACGTTGTTCCTATCGGTGGTTTTCAGCTCATCTGTGCCGGAAAGTGAACTCGCGAACGCTTTAGCGCTTTCTACCTCATAATGCAGCACCGTTACAGGCCCCTTACCATCCTGCTCGTCTTCCCGGATATCGGCAGAACCTTCCATCTTATCCGATATGCCGCGCTTAGCCGAATTCATGTAGGCTGTGCTCATGGCAAGTGCGATCATGCCCAGGGTCATGCTACCCGCGCTACGCAGCAAGGTGCCTTTACCCACATCAAGAATACCGACCATGGCCGAAGATAACCCGCCGGCGCCGGGCGCCAGGTCTGTGGCTAGACCCCTCATCTCCGCGATATCTTTTTCTTCACGTGTCCTGCTCTTTTCAAGATAGGCAGCCACCGTCACACTAAGCATCCTGATGAGTTCCGTATCGCTGGTATCCGCATCAGCAAAGCCTAAGGAGAGCCTCTCCCAGGCCTCCAGCCTTTCCATTCCCTGCCGTATCCCGGCAATATTCTGCAGGGTAAGCATATCCGCGAGCCCGGCTTCGCGCATCACGGTCTCGGTAGCGGGCACACCTTCACCAATTGTGCTCAATATGAAGTTATCCCCTTCCCTGCGCAATACGCGCACCTGTAACGTGCCATCACTCCTCCTTTCGAGTATATGCTCAGCCACCCTCTCGTTGTAGACGACTTCCCTCAACATTACAGCGATCATATCGCCTACGAACTCAGCATCTGCGTCCGCTACATGAGGATGAGTATGACCCCTCAGAAGGACATCATCGTCCGAATAAACGGCCTCTGTAGAACTCATGTATCTGATACTCCCATCAGAGTTGAAGACTATTTCGGCCTTACTTGAAAAACGTATCTGGCCGTCGGACAATATCGCGTATGTGACCTCATATGGGAGGACCCCGCCCAACCTGGCTACATCATTCTGGAATCCCTCTGATCCGGCTATCGCTTCCGGCATCAGGCTGGCAAGAGACACCCCATCATACTCATCACCGTTTATCACGCCCAGCATATCCCCGT
>JAQUQS010000062.1 GCA_028715965.1 Candidatus Omnitrophota bacterium
GGATGTATGTGGGGGGCGCTTACGGTGCCGCTCGCCAGGACCGGGGCTACTGTAGTGGGCATGGACCAGAATGAAGAGAGCTTGAGGCTTCTTGAAAAAAGAAAAAGGGAAGAGGCCCTGTCCAACCTGCATATAGTGTGCGCCGACCTTAGGAAAATAGAGCTCCATGAGGGTGTTTTTGACAAGATAATAGTGAACGGGGTCCTGGAGTGGGTGCCGGAAACGGAGCATGTAGAAGTGGGCGCGTTCAGGAAAAACGGCGGGATATGGGGGAATCTGCGCGCTCTTCCCGGCAGGTTACGTGAACGTGAGGTGTCCCCCGGGGAGGTGCAGCGCGATCTCCTGCTTAAACTTAACCACGCGATGAAGGATGACGGCACGCTGTACCTGGCGATAGAGAACAGGTACGACTTTTTTTATTTTCTCGGCATGCCGGAACAGCATTCCGGCATGAGGTTCGTGGCGTTCATGCCGAGGTGGATGCAGGACGCCATGTCGCTTATATTCAGGGGCAGGAGGTTCCGCACGTGGACCCATTCAAAGAGGGGGCTTGTCCGACTTTTAAAAAGCGCGGGTTTCGAGGAGTGTGACGTATATTATGGGTTCCCGGATTACCTGAATCCGGAGCTTGTTATAAGTGATAAGGGTATGGAGCATTACCGTTATGTGAGGTCCGCCGGGAAGAAACCATTATGGAAAAAGGCCATACTCCGGGCGATAGAGCATGTGGTGTTTAAAAATATGAAGATGACATTTCTGGCGCCTAGCCTGATCGTTCACGCTAGAAAGGGTAACGTCACTGGAAGAGGGGGGAGATCATGAAAATATTCCTTACCGGCGCGGCGGGTATGCTGGCGGCCGAAGTGATACCGGTATTGAGACGGGAAGGGCACGAACTCATATTGACAGATATAAACAGGCGGCTTCCGGACATAGAAGCGCTTGATGTGACCGACCTCAAGGAAGTGCGACGCCAGATAGAGTCTGCCCGGCCGGATCATGTGTTTCATCTCGGGGCAGAGACCAACGTGGACCTTTGTGAAAAGGACCCGGACCACGCGTTCCGAGTTAACGCGCTTGGTACTGAGAATGTGGCGTTCGCCTGCGCTTCCTGCGGAGCGCGGTTACTTTATATAAGTACGGGTGCCGTCTTCGGCGGTGAAAAGGAAGAGCCGTATACGGAATTCGATGAGCCTGGGCCGGTCAACATATACGGTCACAGTAAATTGCAGGGGGAGATGTTCGTAAGGGAACATCTGGGGAAATATTTTATCGTAAGGGCCGGATGGATGGTGGGCGGATGGGAGTTGGACAAGAAGTTCGTCTATAAGATCATACAGCAGCTCAAGGCCGGGAAGAGAGAGCTTACGGTAGTGGACGATAAGTTCGGGACGCCGACTTTTACCCGGGATTTCGCGGCGAATATATTACGCGTCATAGGTACGGGGCGCTACGGGACATATCACCTGGTCAATAAGGGGACGTGTTCCCGGTATGATATGGCCGAGAAGATCGTGTCGTTCATGGGGCTGGCCGGTAAGGTAACGATGAAAGCGGTGGGTTCGGACAAATACCCTCTTCCAGCTCCGCGCGCCAGGTCCGAGATGATGAGGAACTATAAACTTGAGCTCCTGGGAGAGAATGTTATGCCGGTGTGGGAGGATTCCCTCGCCGCGTACATAAAGGAAAATAAGGACAAGGATTGAGCATGGGGGCGAAGGTTTCCGTTATAATCCCGGCGTACAATAGCGCCGAACTCACGGTGAGGACGGTGAACAGCGTGCTTGGACAGACGTTCCGGGATATCGAGGTATTGGTCGTGGACGACGGGTCCGGCGACGATACCGGCGAAAAGATGAAGGCGTTCGGCGGGCGCATAAGGTATATCCGGAAGGACAACGGAGGCGCCTCAAGCGCCCGTAATGTTGGGATAAAGGCCTCGACCGGGGGATACCTGGCTTTTTTGGACTGTGACGATATTTATATGCCCGAAAAGATTGAGCGTTCGGTCGGGTATCTTGACGCGCATCCGTCCTGTGGGTTCGTACATACGTCGGCCTGCTATATCGACGGTGAGGATAGGCCGATACATATAGCCAGGTATCGCAGGTGGAAAAGGTCAGGACAGATCGCCGACGGGCTTTTGCTGCATAATTTTATCATAAATTCCACGGTAGTGGCGCGCAGAGAGTGCCTGGAGGCGGCCGGGCCGTTCGATGAGGGGATATTCATGCCGGCGGATTGGGATATGTGGCTACGCATGGCCGAGATGGGAGAGGCGGGGTATATCGATGAACCTCTCACGCTGTACAGGGTAACGGGGCGATATATAATGAAGCATCTGGAACTCTCGGAAAAAGAACAATTGTATATGCTGGACAAGGCGTTCGCGCGGCGCGCGAACACGTCTGCCCGTGTGAGGCGAAAAGCGCTGGTGAACGTATATTGCCGGCATGCCGCCGGGTTCATGTCAATGGGTGAATATGATAAGGGCGGGGAAAGGGCGGGGAAGGCGTTGTCGGTCGGACCGTGGAACCCCAAGGCATTACTGCTACTGGCTGCTGCCAGGTTGTTCGGGCGTAACGCGGCTTTAGGCGAATTCGCGCGCAAAACGTATTATGGCGCGAAGTCCGCGTTCAAGAAATGTATGTTCTCCGGCAGGATGACGGACAACGAACAATAAGAGGAGAGGGAAATGGACCTTAAGGGTAAAAAAATACTTGTTACAGGGGCGGAAGGTTTTATCGGCAGCCATCTTACGGAGGCTCTTATCGGGCTGGGATGCGACGTAAAGGCGATGGTGCTATATAATTTCATGGGGTCATACGGCTGGCTTGAAACTGCCTGCAGCGCGGGGGATGCCGGACCGGATGTCTTCATGGGGGACGTACGCGACATCAACTCCGTGCGGGAGGCCATGAAGGGCGTGGACGTGGTGTTCCATCTCGCGGCGCTTATAGGGATCCCCTACAGTTA
>JAQUQS010000063.1 GCA_028715965.1 Candidatus Omnitrophota bacterium
CGGACACGGGTCCGCTGTGGGCAAGGCCAAAGCCCCGGCGAATACGATCGCTAGCGTTAAACCCATGGCCAAGCATGTGCTTAGAAAGCTTGGCGCGGCGGCAAAGGGCATTTGCGGGGCCAGGGAACGGGTGTTCGTTATACAGGATGGGTATGAAGTGGAGCATGTAAGAAGGGACCTCAGGGGATATATTTTCGAGTATCCCGTTCCCGGGCTCCTGCGGTACGTTGGGGATAGAGCCGGAAAGGACACGGGAGTATGGAGCCTGCCATGTGAAAGGATAAGCGAATTCGCGGAGAAATGGTTCCCCGGGTTCAGGGCGTATCTTGGAAGGCTTTTTTCAGGATATTCCGCCGGAGTTCTCCCGTATGTAGGCGATATCGTGTCAAGGGCGCGAAGCGCCATAGCCGAAAGAGGCCCCAAGGCACTGTTCTATTCGATATCGGCCAATCGTTTGTATGAGGATATTTTCGCGTTCATCGCGAATGAGAAAGACATCCCCGTGTTCTATTTCCAGCATGGCGGTTCGACAGTATTCCATTATGACCATTACCAGAGATACCTGGAACGTAACGAGAACATAAAAAAGACGGTCATATACCAGTCAGAGCATGAAAAAAAGATGTTCACGGGCGACATGGGAAGCGAAAAAGAGGTAATTGGCTCGGCAAAACTCTTTAACATATACAGGAAAGAGTCGGAGAGGAGGTCCCGTAAGATGGCCGGAAGGGCGCTTTATTGCCCGGGACCATTTAATTTCCACAACTACAAGGACCTTATCGCCAATGTGTCGGACCGTGAGCTTTTTCGCGTTAACCTCGATGTGCTCGAAGCCGCACGCGACGCCGGTGTGGATATGGACATAAAGATACATCCCAGCGATGAGGAATATAACTATTGTTATTTCTCGCGTCTGGCGGGATACGCGGGGCTTCACGGGACGGAATGTCTTAAGGGGTTCCCTGCGGAAAAGATCATGGGGGAGTACGGTATGCTGGTGCTTGATTATATAGGCAGCACTTTGGTCCTTTCGGCCATGGTGTTCGACACGCCGGCGGTCATGTACCTGAAAGACCGGTCATATCTTGAGCCGGAAGCGGCCGCGGACCTCGAAAAACGTTTTTATATCCCGGCCGGTACTAATGAGCTTAGGGATGTGTTCCGGCTGTTCAAGGGCGGGGGGATGGAATATTGTTTCAGGGAAGATATGCTGGACAAATATATCTTTCCGATGAGAAGTGGCGATCCGGGGAAAAATACGGGAGTATTTATTACAGAGGCCATAAAGAGGCATGAACAAGTAACGTAGAGGGTGCAGATGAAGAAGAGCATAAAAGGCGGGAACTTTTTCGAAAAAAAAGGTCTTTTGAGGATAGTAGGCGCGCACGACGGGCTTTCGGCAAAGCTTGTCGAGCTTAACGGGTTCGACGGGGTCTGGGCGAGCGGTCTGGAAATATCGGCCTCATATGCCGTACCGGACGCCAGTATCCTTACCATGTCACAGTATCTCGAAAGAGCGTGTGAGATAAGGGACGCGGTCACTCTGCCTGTTATAGCGGATTGTGATACGGGGTACGGCAATTCGAACAATACCATATACATGGTGAAGAAGTACGAGGCTGCGGGGATAACCGGAGTGTGCATCGAGGACAAGAAGTTCCCGAAGGTCAATAGTCTTCTTGATGACGGCAGGCAGGAACTGGCGCCCATAGCGGAATTCGTGGGCAAGATAATGGCCGCGAAGAACGCGCGTATCTCAAAAGACTTCCTGGTGATCGCCCGGGTAGAGGCCCTTATAGCCGGATGGGGAGAAGAAGAAGCGCTCTTGCGCGCCGAAAAATACGCCGAGGCGGGAGCGGACGCCATTTTGATACATTCCAAGTCCAAGGCCCCAGGAGAAGTGCTTTCGTTCGCGGAAAAATGGCAAAAGAAAGTACCGCTTGTGCTGGTCCCGACGACATATCCTTCCATCATGGATGAATGCACTGACGAGGAGCTTCTGGAAAAAGGTGTTAAAATGGTGATATTCGCCAACCAGGGCATGAGGAGTTCCATAAAAGCGCTCAACCTTACGCTCCGAGAGATGAAAAAGACGGGGGGGATAAGCGGCATAGAGGACAAGATAGCCCCCCTGGGCGAGATATTCGACCTGCAGGGGCTTACGGACCTGAGGCATGAGGAAAAAAAGTTCCTGAGATCGGAGCATGGGGATGTAACGGTCATAATACCCGCCGCGGGGAAACCCAACCATCAAGGTTCAATGGAGCCACTTCTCAGGGACAGGCCGGTATGTATGATCGATATAAACGGCAAGTCCATACTTGAAAGAGGACTGGATATATTGGATGGGATGAAGTTCGGGGAAATAAACGTTATTGTGGGATATGAGAAGAAAAAGGCGCTGGAAAGCCTTGCCGGGAAGAAAGCCCGGTTCATACACAACAGCGAATATGAGAAGAAGCATATCCTGCATTCGTTCATGCTGGCAGGCAAGGACACGAGCGACAGGACGCTTATGGTGTATTCCGACATATTGTTTGACAGGGCGCTTATCGAAAAGGTCCTTAAACAGAAGCACGATATAGTGCTTGTAGGGGACAGCACATATACGCGTTTCGGGCACAGGAATAAAAAGCTTGAACTGATATCGGTCCGGGAAAAGATGTCGCCCGGAAGACGGAGCCTGGGGGAAGGCATGGTCATGGACGTGGCACGTATTGGCAAGAACGTGGACGAGAGAACGGCCGCGTTCGAGTTCGTCGGTATCGCGTATTTTTCCGCCAAAGGTATCAGGGCGTTCAAGCGCGCGTATTCTAAGGTCATAAAGAGCCCAGAACGCAAAAAAAAGTTCCACGAAGCGGTGGATATCAGCAAGGCCTCGTTCACTGATATGGTG
>JAQUQS010000064.1 GCA_028715965.1 Candidatus Omnitrophota bacterium
TCTGGCTCTGTGGGTTGGTCAGGGTGTAGGGCAGGTTGTTGGCGTAGTAGGCGTAGCCGAAGTTGCCTGCCGGGGTGGACATAGTTGCCCTGTTGCCCACGTTATCGTAGGTGTAGGAGACAGTGTCGTTCATGTTGGGGCCGTCGAACGAGGTAAGCCATGTCCTCGTGTTGTAGGAGTAGACGGTTGTACCCTGTGAGTCGACCATGGCGAAAACCTTGCCGTATTTGTTATAGGCGTATTCGACGGTGGAGTCGTCTTCGTAGGTCACCAGAGAGAGCCTACCCGCGGCGTCGTAGGTGTAGGTTGTGGTATTGCCGTTGGCGTCGGTCTTGGTCTTGAGCTTGCCGTTCTTGTAGTATGTATAGCTCGTCGGATTGTTTAATGGGTCAGTCTCTGTCAGGACGACGTTGACGTTGGGGTCGTAGGTATAGGTGGTCGTGTGGGTGTTCTGGTCGGCGACCGATATGAGGTTGCCCACCTCGTCGTAGTTGTAGGTGGTGGTGTTGCCCAGGCCGTCGGAAACGGTCTTTATGCGGTACATGGGATCGAACGTGCGTATCTCGACGGATAAGAGAGAGTTGTCGGGCTTGTATTTCTTCATGGTGGTGTAGTTCTTGCTGTCGCCTAAAAGCGGCGGGGAATCCTCATATGTAAATTCCGTCATCTCGCTGGTCGGGTCAGTAACCTTGGTCAAACGATTATATTGGTCATCGTATTCGTAATAAGTAGTGACGGGATTGCCGTTAACATAACGGGTAAGTTCCGTCATGTTTCCGAAGGCATCGTAGTCGTATTCGGTAATATTTTGTTCCGCATCGGTTACTTTAACGCACTGGTTGAGCTCGTTGTATTCATAATCAGTTTCATGGCCGTTAGCGTCCTTGAAATTCAAGAGGTTAGAGTTTTTGTCATAGGTATACTCTTCGTAGCTGGAGTCGGGGTAGGTTTTCTTCTTAAGCCTTCCGAGACCGTCGTATTCATAGGTTGTCGCCGTATCATAACCGCCGAGATCTCCGTATTTCGAGGAAGTCATGCGGCCGAGGCTATCATAGGTGTATTCAACGTAATTGCCGACGCCGTCCGTTTCCTTCAAAATGTTACCTTTTGTATCATAAGTGTAGGTCGTTGTTATGTTCTCGGGATCGATGACGGCGGTAAGGCAACCATACTGGTTGTATTGTTTTTCAACGGTCGAAGTGCCCTGGTTATTCGGAGCGGGGGTATTTCTGAATATTAAGTTACCATTGTCATCATATACGTACGACCAGGATCTTTCCTTTGCGTCTACCATCCATTCAATATAATTGAACGAATTATAGTGAAAATATGCGCTATGGGCTTCTTCGTTGTCCAAAGTTTCAACCAAACCATAGTGATATTTATTCGACCAACCGCAGCCTCTGCCGTGTTCGTCGGTTATCGAATTACGCATATATATATCGTCGAACGAATAATACGTAATTCCGCCGTTGGAATTGGTGATTTTATTAATTTTGCCCTTTTCGTACTCATAAATGTTGGTGCGTCTACGCGCATCCACGACCGTAGTGACGCCTATTTCGAAGAGGTAGTCGTAAGTAGCAGGGTTATCTAGCGCGTCCCTTACCTCAACGCAGACATCGCTAATTCCCGACGGATCCTGTTCGTAGGTATACTCCGTCCTGTGATGCTCGGCATCTTCATAGGCCGTGATATTGTGAATATAATTGGCGTCTTCATATTCGTACGTTTCAGAATAATTTTCAGGGCCAGTAACCAAAGTAAGGTTGCCGTTACCATCATAGCTGTAATTATAAGTCACGTAAAGCGATCCATTTCCGCCGACTACCGTAGCTATCCTTCCGTTACTATACGTAATAAATAGATACCTGCTACTATTATCACATATTCTTAAATGATTCGCATCCGGATAGAGATATATTAAATAGTTGCCGTTAAGATCCTCAATCCTTTTTATCCGATGAGTGGTAGTTTCCGTTACATAATTTTCAAAATAGTATTTCTGCAATCCGTACATTACGGTATAGCGCATCCAGTAATATGTCCCATCCTCGTTCTTTAAGACATATGAACCGTCGCAATCGGGCGAATAATAGAAACCTTCCCCGTCGTACTCATAGCTGAATATCGTACCGTCGGGCGTTGTTACTAAGACATACTGAGGTGTATCGCCATCCGCAGGAATTACTTTCAATTTAACGTCATACGCAAGCGCCCAACCAAAGCCCACCTTCCCATCCACTTCGCTGCTCGACGAATATGTCCTTTTAAGGCTGAGATTGATGCCATGCTTTCTTCCCTTGCAGGGTATAAATATATCTTCTTTCGGTATGATAACCTGGCCGCCGGTTATCGCAATGGGATCAAATACATCGTCGCATTTTTGTCCCCCTTGCGCCACTTCGCCGTTACCCGTGCGTGCCATTCCCATACCGCCATAAGGTTGAGGATTGCGGCCAATACCAGAATCGGAGAGATTGTTCGCCATCAAATAATTACCCGGAATAAGCTGTCCTCCGAGCGCATCTTCGCCGGTACCCATGCGCGTCATTCCCATGCCGCCGTCAGGCTGAGGATTATGTCCGGTGCCTGAATCCGAGAGATTGTTCGCCATCAAATAATCACCCGGAATAATCGGGCCTATCTTTCCGTACTCCAGCGTCCACGACCCGTTCGGATATACACCGGGATCATTTTTCGTGGTCCCGCCTTCTGACGCTCGGCGGTTTCCGCCTTTTATGCTTGCCAATTCGTCGTAAGCGAATTCCTTAATGCTTGGATCTGTCTTTACGGCGATGATCTGTCCCTGCCAGCATCTGT
>JAQUQS010000065.1 GCA_028715965.1 Candidatus Omnitrophota bacterium
ATGTTCCCTTACGAACATCTCCCCCTGCAATTTACTGTGACCGTATATGTTGACCGGCCCGGGCTCATCGAATTCCGTATACGGCTCTTCCTTTTCACCACCGAAGACGGCACCCGTACTTATATAAAGTAACCGCGCTCCGCAGGAAGCGCAGGCGAATGCCACATTCTCAGTACCAAGCGCGTTAACCCGGAACGCGTGGTCCGGGTCCTTTTCACAAAGGTCCACGTTGGTCTCTGCCCCGAGATGAAAAACATGATCCGGCCGGGCAGACTCTATCTGGCGCCGCACTTCCTTGAGGTCGGTCACATCAAGCGCTTCTATGTCCGGAAGCCGCCTGTTTATATCTGTCAATATGAGTTCGTGCCCTTCCTTCCTCAATACCGGTATCACTTCGGCCGCCAGCATACCCGCCGCGCCGGTAAGGAATATTTTCATGATCTCCCCCCTCTTCCAGTGACGTTACCCTTTCTAGCGTGAACGATCAGGCTAGGCGCCAGAAATGTCATCTTCATACTTTTGAACACCACATGCTCTATCGCCCGGAGTATGGCCTTTTTCCATAATGGTTTCTTCCCGGCGGACCTCACGTAACGGTAATGCTCCATACCCTTATCGCTTATAACAAGCTCCGGATTCAGGTAATCCGGGAACCCATAATATACGTCACACTCCTCGAAACCCGCGCTTTTTAAAAGTCGGACAAGCCCCCTCTTTGAATGGGTCCACGTGCGGAACCTCCTGCCCCTGAATATAAGCGACATGGCGTCCTGCATCCACCTCGGCATGAACGCCACGAACCTCATGCCGGAATGCTGTTCCGGCATGCCGAGAAAATAAAAAAAGTCGTACCTGTTCTCTATCGCCAGGTACAGCGTGCCGTCATCCTTCATCGCGTGGTTAAGTTTAAGCAGGAGATCGCGCTGCACCTCCACGGGGGACACCTCACGTTCACGTAACTTGCCGGGAAGAGCGCGCAGGTTCCCCCATATCCCGCCGTTTTTTCTGAACGCGCCCACTTCTACATGCTCCGTTTCCGGCACCCACTCCAGGACCCCGTTCACTATTATCTTGTCAAAAACACCCTCGTGGAGCTCTATTTTCCTAAGGTCGGCGCACACTATATGCAGGTTGGACAGGGCCTCTTCCCTTTTTCTTTTTTCAAGAAGCCTCAAGCTCTCTTCAGTCTGGTCCATGCCCACTACAGTAGCCCCGGTCCTGGCGAGCGGCACCGTAAGCGCCCCCCACATACATCCCGCGTCGAGCACCAGGTCATTGTCAGATATATCCAGCCCAGCCAGACCGCCAGCCCGTTTCGGGGAAAATATCACGTCTTCATGCCCCTTGAAATATTTCCTCACCGTCCCCACGGACCCAAGCCCCTCTATGTCTTTCAGGTATTCCGTGTTATCGGACCTTTTTATGTTCGACCAGTACCCTCCTTCGGGCCCGAACCACATACCGCTATTTTCAATGAGCGGTGTTCTTATAACGCTATTGATCGTCACTTTTTTATCCTTTCATATGTTTCGAACACTTCGCCATATTTGTCCCGCAAACTGGATCCCACCCAGTCGCCCTTGAGAACGGCGTATAAAGAACACAGAAAAAGCAACACGTCCTTTACCAGGAACCCCGCGAAGACCAGCCAGACAATGGAATATCGCGATACCTGCTCGAACACCAGTAACAGACAGATAAGATCGACCGTCCTGGCGCGATTATCCAGCACCCGGTTAAGGAGCGAATATCCCCTGGCCGCCATCCCACCACCATCCGCCATACCGCGAAATGGCGCGTCCTCTTTTTTATCCCGGCACAGAAAGGCCCTTATCTGGCTTTCTGAGTTCATGTTCTTAAAAAGCTCCGAATAAGCGAACAAGTGTATGCGGCCCAGGGTAAAAAGCGGGATGAGCGGAAGTAAATACAGGAACATGATATTGCCCGTACGCGAATACGAATAAGCTCCCAGCGCCATTTGCAGCACAACGCCACCCAGGGACGACGCGTATGGGTCAAGAACAGCACCGGAGGCGGAAGTACGCCCCGTTATCCTGGCCAGATGCCCGTCACTCCAGTCCAACACGCCCTTTATGAAATATATCACCGCGCCAGCCACCACACATCCCGGCAATCCCGAACCTATAAGCACCGCCCCCACGATCCCCGTAAGGGCGTATGTTACCGTCACGGCATTAGGCGTGATCCGCGTCCTCAGCAGAAGGTATACCAGTACAGCGCTCGCTTCCATGTAGAAACGCGCCTTCAGGAAAGTGTACGGGCATTTCCGCCAGTCGTTCACATAAGGATATAACCTGGAATGGTAGTCATACTGGTATTCCCTTAATTCCCTGATAGACTTCACGCTTTCCCTTTCCGGATATCACGCTCTATCCTTTCAGCCTCATTTAGTTCCTCCATAAAATCGACCTCTACCCACGGCAAGCCATCCGTGTGGCAGATGGAAATATCATTGCCTTTACCCGCGAGACGGGTAAAGGCATACGTATCGTACGCGTCGACAACCCCCTCGCGGACCACGTCATTGATCTCACCGAACATCTCTTCCCCTCCTCGGGGGGAGAATCTCGCTATGCCGATCCATTCTCCGTACGCCTCGGACAGCGCTATATGCTTGCTGGATTCGACGAACCTGCCGTCCGTGACCCTGACCTTCATGTCCTCTTCGTCACACTCTTTACGATCCACCGCCAGGACTATGTCCCCTTTACCGGCCATGCATTTTGAAAGTATCCCCTCATCATAGACAAGATCCCCATGCAAATACAGGAAAT
>JAQUQS010000066.1 GCA_028715965.1 Candidatus Omnitrophota bacterium
TGCCCCACTATAACGGTGCGTATCGCTCCCGTAAGTTCTTGTATCAGACGGCTTTCATTTTTAACTTTTTCGTTTATCCGGTCCCGATCAGCGTCCATGATACCCCCTTTCAAAAAAACATACGCCTCGCCATGTCGCAATACAATATTACTATATAAATATACAAAGTCAAATCGCGAAGGGATCTGCGGATAAAAAAATAACGGCACCTGGCTTTTTTCCGTTTAAGCCCCGGGGATCGTAAGCATTATCCACAACTGTCCCCCCCGGAGAAACACGCCGGCTTTTACCGGTTTTCACCAATAAATAAAATGCCTCTTCCCTAAACAGCTTATTTAGTATATATTCAATTTATCGGATCGGTATTATCATCAAACCGTTTTTTTAGAAAGGTCTGAAATGGTAAAAAAAACATCCTCATCCCCTCATGGCTTCAAAGGAACTCTTCCACGTCTCAACAGCAGCCGGGAAACTAACAGGATAGTTGACCGGCTACAAAGGACCGTGTATGGGTCATATAGAAAAAAGGGGGTTGTGATAGGGTTGAGCGGAGGGATCGATTCGACCGTGGTCGCGTATCTCTGTAAAAAGGCTTTCGGGTCAAAGAACACGCTAAGTGTCGCGCTGCCGGAAAAAGACTCCGCCGCCGATTCGCTTACGCTGGCCAAGACAGTTGCGCGCGATTTGCGTATCTCCTTATCAATAAAAGATATAACTGATCTACTGGAACTGCTTGGCGTTTACGAGGTCCGTCTGGAGATCCTGCGCCGGCTCATACCGGACATAGATGATAATGTTAAGTTCCGGATAGTCATGCCTCCAAGTTTTCTTATCACCGACCGTCTTAATACCCCGATACTGGAGGTCCAGTATGGCAAGAACAAAAAGCACACGACCATGTTAGACCCCGGGAGTTATCTCTCACTCGTGGCATACACGAACATAAAGGCGCGCGTCCGCATGGTGAATCTTTACAGGATCGCTGAGGAAAATAATTACGCGGTAATTGGCACCTCGAACAGGACCGAGATCGAACTTGGTTTCTTTGTGAAATATGGCGACAGCGGGGTCGACGTCGAACCTATAGGACACCTTTACAAAAGCCAGGTCTACCAAATGGCCGAACATCTGCGGATACCACGTGCGATAATATCAAGGGAACCATCTCCCGACATCTACAGTCTTCCCGCGGGGGACGAGAGAATGTATTTTCGTTTGCCATACAACATCCTCGACTTCTTCCTACACGCCACGCATAAGAGAACGAGTTTATCTGACATCTCGAGGCGTTCAGGATTGTCGCTCGATATCTCAAAGCGGATAAAAGCGGATATCATGGCCAAAAAGAAACTGGCGACATACAGGAAGAACTGCTCAACGTTATGACATCTCCCCACCTTGTCGAACTTTCCTTCGCCTGAGAACGAGATATGTGGTCAGGGCAGCTACCGACAATAGGATGGCGACAACTACAAATATCATAGCGTTGCTTTTTGGAATATCAGCCTTTTCAAGTGTTCCACAAACTATTTCGACCGCTTTACGCAACCCCATGGAGTAATCTCCCTTGCTGAACTCGGGCACCATCACATCCTGTATCAGGGAGGTAACAAGCTGGGTCGGGATCACATTATCCAGGTTCCTACCCACGCCAACGGTAACCTTCCTTTGAGAAGGCACCACAACTATAACCACACCATTATCCCGCTGCTCATAACGACTTGAGTGCCATTTTTCCGCATATGCCAGCGCGAGATCAGAGAAGCTCATGCCATAGGTACCATCGAACGTACCGATGATCACCTCTACAGGGTCCTGGGTCTTACTCCGCGTCAGGCTTACCAGTTCATTGATCCGGTTCTCTATCTGGTACTCCGTCGGGCCGTCGATTATTCCGGCATAATCGTTCACCCACTTATCCGTACGGCCCGGAACGGCATCTTCCTGCCCCAGACAAGGCGTCATGGACGGCCGGAACCACATGGCCAGCAGTATCACCAATAAACACAACATCGTTCTCATGGTCCTCATATACACCTCAATTTCTTTTTATCGATCTTTGACGAATCGCTCTTTGGCAACGAATCGATCAATACTATTTCTCCCGGCATCTTGTACGGCTGCAGACGAGTACGCAAGAACTCCATTATCCCGTCTGTTGTAACAGGAACATCCCCTGCGGGAACTATATAAAGTTTTAATTTGCTGCCCATCGTCATGTCCGGCATGTCAATAACAGCCGCCTCCATGACCCCGGGGTGTTCCACTGCCGTGTGTTCGATCTCAACCGGGCTTATAAGTCGTCCTCCAGATTTTATGAGATTCTTCTTCCTCCCCACGATGTAAATATCGCCATCCTTATCCTTTTTACCGATATCTCCCGTATACAACCATCCATTCCTGATGACCTTACTGGTCTCCCCAGGGTTGTTCCAATAGCCTTTCGTTATGTTATCCCCTTTCGCCACTATCATGCCCTCTTCCCCCGCCTGACACTCCCGATCCTCTTCGTCAACCACACGCACTTTGACCCCTGGTATCGCCTGCCCCACGGAATCCGGCTTAGTGATCGCCTTTTTCGGGTCGAGATAGGTTAGCCTCGGCGATGCCTCGGTCTGGCCATACATAAGATACAAATGCTTGTCCGGGAAGTATTCCAGCAATTCCCGTGTTATTCGTGGCGGCATACTGTCCCCCGCCTGCAGGAAATAACGAAGATACGGGAGCTTGCGTGTCTTTATGTCGGACATGTTAAGCAAAA
>JAQUQS010000067.1 GCA_028715965.1 Candidatus Omnitrophota bacterium
TCGTATCACCGTCATTCATGTTGTATTCGCCATCGGATGCCGTGATAGTCCCGGAGAAATCTGCGCCTTGCGCGTCTACCGTTATCTTCCCGCCTTCGGCGTTGAGTTCACCCGTTGTCTTCACGCGGTCGTTCGCGATTAAGTATATCTCGCCATTTATATTCTGGAGTGTGGTCGCTTTGATAAGCCCGTCATTATTCACGGCGTTCTCGAATATATCCTTGAGTACGCTCGCCGTTAGTATTACCGTTCCGCCGTCGCCGTTTATAACGCCCTTGTTGAGTATGGCGTCTTTCACTTCTTCACCGTTCTCGCCGGCTATTGCCGAAGATATCTCTTTATCTATCGCTACGGAGATCATGCCAAGGCTATCGAGCTGAACGGTCATTTTCTCGCCCGAAGCCAGTATTACCTTGCCCAGTTTCGCCTGGACAAGCCCCTGGTTCTCTACAGAGCCGCTAAGAAGGGCCACATATCCGCCGTCTTTCGCGACGATCTCTCCTTTATTCACTATGTAGCCGTTCCCGTTCGCGGCTTTCGTGAATATATAGGAACCGTCGAGAAAGCTCTCGTTGGTCATGTTAAGGGTCGAAGCCAGGAATCCGGCCGCGTTGATCGAGCTATTCGCGCCGAATATTATCCCATTGGGGTTAAGTAGCCATACCCGACCGGTCGCGTTCAGCGTACCGAATATCTCCGATATGGTCCCTCCCGTAACCCGATTAAGGATTATAGCGTTCGAATCCTGCAGAAAGTTCACGGTTTGCCCGTTCGCTATACAAAACCTCATCCAGTCGATGATAGCTTTGTTCCCCATCTGTTTGATGTTCATGGTCGACCCGTCCGGCTGGGTAATATATACTTCACCGTTACGAACGGTGTACCCTGACGGCAGAGCGAAACACATTGGGTTAGAAGAGAAAGCGATGATAGTCGCGATCGCGACTATCCGTTTCAGCTTCTTGAATAAATTTGGGCTTTTCATTTTGACCGACCTCCGTTTTTATCTCCACATTATGTTACTAAACAGTTAGCTGGCCCGCGTGCAGGCCCTTTCCCTCTTCTTTCCTATATATACAGCGTTCCTCTATTACAGGAACATCTTAACTTCTATATAAGCCCTGGATTTCGCGCCGTCCGAACCTTTTTGTCCGAGCCCGAACCCATAATCGAACGATACCGACAGTTTTCCGGGTATATCAAATCTTAAGCCGGGGCCGAAGCTATATATGGTCTCCTGCGAAAGCTCTCCGACTGCCGGGTTCTTATTCTCGACCTTGCCCCAATCAAAAAAGATAAGGCCGCGCAGGGAATCATATACCGTTTCCCGGGTAAAGGGTATCCTCCAGTCCTTAGGCACGCCATAAGGAGGCACATAAAGTTCATGCGACATCTGGAACCCTCTATCCCCCGCGTATTCCGCTACGGGATATCCCCTTACCGTTGAAAAACCGCCTATATTGAACTGTTCGGACGAGGTGAGCGCGTCTCCCGTAAGCTGCATCGACCCCCTCATCATATAGGAAAGGTCCCAGGGGAGGTCTTGTATCCTCGCGAAATTGGTAACACTGCTGAAGAACTGGCCGCCGGCCTTTGACGCGGCCCTTGACGCTCTCGGATCGTTCTTCCCAAGCCCTCCGAAGATATCCTTTATGCCGAAATTAAAGGTCTGCGTGATGATGTTTCGGCCGCCCCACGGGTCGGAAATATCGAAATCCAGGCCGAGTTTGCCTATCCTCATAAGATCCTGGCTTACAATAATGCCGAGAAGTTTATTCTGTATCTCCTTATATTCGAAGCCCGGGACTACGCTCATCGTAAAATTGTCCGTGTTTATCAGTTTGTAAGAGTAATACAGCGACACTATATCGCCCCGGCCGGTTATTTCCAGATCCCCCACGTTGCCGGCAAGTTCCTGATAGAGATGTATATAGGAAGCGCCTATCTGCGACTTCTCGTCTATAGGCAGCAAGTACCTCGCGGAATATAACGAAAACCTTCCGGCTTCTCCCAGTTGCATTTCCCCTGATACTATGTGCCCCATTCCTAGAAAATTGGTGGCCTTAAGCTCGGTGGAGTATTTATTTTTTTCAAGGAACCGGGAGTTATAGTTGTTGTACCCCAGCGTAGCGTGAAGCGGGAGCTTATCTCTTACTTCCATGTTTATATCGGTTTCTCCCGGGCCGGCCCCTTTCGCAAGGACCGTGCTCGCGTTCCTGTCGGGATGCTCGTTTATGTACTGCACGTTCTCTCTCAGGGTATCGTAATTAAAAAGGTCGCCTTTTCTCTGGTCGAGATATCTTAAAAGCGAACTGGCCTTGAAGTATCTGTTGCCTGTAACCGTTATTTCCCCTACCTTTCCTTCGGACACTGCTATCCTGAGGGTCTGGTTCTCTATCCTCTGCGGGAGGAGATACGCTACAGACGTAACATATCCGCGCTTACGGTATTCATCGGTTATTTTGTCGGCCACGGCCTGGAAGCCCGCGAGCGACATTTCCGTCCCCTCATAAGGCTTGACCAGCTTTTGTATAAAAGCGGGCCTGAAAACCGTCACCCCCTCGACCTCTATCTTCTCGATAAAGACCTTCGGGCCTTCCTCCTTTGCCGGTCCTGCCGGCGCTTCGGGTATGACCCCGCTTTCCTCCTTAATGTCGGGTTCGGTCTTTTTCGTCTTCAGCGCTTTGGTCATGGCGTCCTGGGCCCTCCTTTGCTGGAAGTCCCGCT
>JAQUQS010000068.1 GCA_028715965.1 Candidatus Omnitrophota bacterium
CTTGAGGTCCCAAAGGTCGTAGGTATGGCGACAAAAGGTATGGTCCCGGGCCGGTCTAATCTCTTTTTTCGAAAAACATCCCCCGCATCCTCACCGGAAGAACTGATAGCGGCTACGGCCTTCCCGTAATCGATCACACTGCCTCCGCCGGCCGAGACCACCATTCCCGGAGCGAACTCCCGGCACAGCTTAAGTCCCGCGTTCAGACTGGATACCTCCGGATCCGGTCTTATCCCCCGGAACACACGTATCTTCCGGCCGACCAGGGCTCTTTCCACCTCCAGGAGGACCCCCGAGACCTCCGCGGAGGCCCCTCCGGAGAACACGAGCACTTTGTCCGCGCCAAAAGCGTCGGCGGCGGCCCCCAAACCGTTCACGGAACCCTTACCAAACACTATTTTCGAGGGCATTTCATACGAGAACATCTTTTCCTCCCCCAAACTTTACCATGAACTCATTCTTTAATTCCTCCGGGGTCTCGGACGGCCTGCCACTTTTGTCCCTCTCCGGGGTTACTTTGCGTATCTTGATAAGAATGAATGCCGGCCCGGGCGCGCCCAACGCCTTCTTTACTTCTTTCGCGACATCGCGCCGAACGGTTACTTTAACGCTGGTGCGATACCCGCAATCGCAAGCTACGCGTGAGAGATCCACTCCCGAGGAAGCCGTGGGTTGTCCCCCCGTTGTCTCATGGCACTCGTTATCAAGCACTATATGCACCAGCTTTTCAGGTTTACGTGTTCCTATCGTGGCCAGATTGCCCATTTTCATGAGCACCGCCCCATCTCCGTCTATCACCACTATCCTGTGCCCGCCGGTATCGCTTTCGGCCAGGCCTAATCCAATGGCGCTGGCACAGCCCATCGACCCCATCATGTAGAAACTGGCGCGCGCCTTGCTCCCTGAAAAATAATAATCCCTGGTTATCTTCCCAGTGGTCGTCACGACAACGCAATTGTCATCCAGCGCTGAACATATCTCCTCAATGGCGTCCTTCCTGTCCATCTCAAAACGGCACGCTTCTGGTCCCGGTCTCTTTTCACTTGTTAAAGCGCCTTTTTTCACCAAAAAGACCCGCGGCATGTTATCCCTTTTCATTCCCTCCATGGCCTCAGCGACACTTGACCGGAAAATATCCGCCTCATCCGGCAGATACTCATACCTGACACCCAGCACGTCAAGCAGGTCCGCGGTCCTGGCTCCCATGATCTCATGCTGGGGCGCGTCTTCGATCCCAGGCTCCCCTCTTAGCGTTATGACCATAAGTACCGGTAATTTATATATAAGGTTAAGCGACGTAAGCGGGTTAACGGCGTTACCCAGGCCCGAGTTCTGCATGAACACCACAGGAGCCTTGCCCCCAAGAACGTATCCCGCGGCGATCCCCATGGCCTCTCCCTCACTTGAAGCTATCAGGCATTCTTTTCCAGTCTGCGACCCTCCCAGGAAAGCCTTTAATATGGAACAAGGCACCCCGATGAAAGGACCGAACCCGGCCCCGGTCAATATGTCCATGAACTTATTAGAGTCCATACATCATCCCCTGTCTTTTATCCTTGAACACGCGAAGTTGTAATCCTCAAAACTGTGCACTTCCATCCAGCCCGAATTTACCGGCATGACCTTTACGGGGACATCCCCGTCTATAAGTTCCTGCACCATATCAGTGAACGAGGCCTTGCTGATATCCGCCGCTTCGTGGAACTTTTTTTTGCGTTTTGGGCTCTTTATGACCTTCGAATACGCGCGCTTGAACGCTCCGATACCTTTGGCGGAAAAATACGCGATACCGACGAACTCGAACGCGGCCGTTCTCTCGTCCACGTTCTTACCTATATGTGCCACGTCCATGACCATGCCTTCCCCCAGGCTCCTTCTTCCGGGCGACATTTTTTCCCTGACCGATATCAGCTCAAGCTTCTTATTCCTGTGCCCGAAACGCGTATATGTGCTGTCCCCTACAAGCACTATATCGTGCTTCTGTTTAAGGACCTTTTCAATAAGCGCCCTGTCGAACAATATGTCGGAATACACCATAAGCGTCCTGTCGCTCGTGTCCTTGCCGGCCAACATGAACGAATGAAGGATATGCTTCTTCTCATATTCGCTGTTGTGTATGAACCGGGCTTTCTTCCCGGCAAGGCCTTCCAGCACCTTTTTCTTCTCATATCCCACAATAACGTTTATTTCCCCGAACTTCATCCCATCCAATATGTCCAGTCCTCTTTCGAGTATGGACTTGCCGTTTATATCTATCATACATACCGGTCTGTCCCTGAGAAGTGGCTCCATCGACCCTTGATGGCTGGGTTTCCCCGCGGCGGGTATTATGACCGTTACGTCCCCATGCTCCGATCTCAGGAACTTTTTTTCCTCATGCTTCAAGTCCGTAAGCCCCTGCAGGTCAAATATCTCGCCCAGGGGGGCTATCTTGTCCTCTATGCCGCTTATCCCCCCCGTCTTTTTCATCTCTCGGAGCGTAAGGTTAAGCGCTTTTATGGAACTCCTCATGCCCTGGTTGGCGAATATCACCATTTTAACGCCTTTTTCCAGAAGCTCCTCGTCGGTGTATTCATCCATGATGGAAGGATATGTCGTCGGGACCAGAACAAGCGGTACTTTCTTTTGCCATT
>JAQUQS010000069.1 GCA_028715965.1 Candidatus Omnitrophota bacterium
GCCGGGGTGGACATAGTTGCCCTGTTGCCCACGTTATCGTAGGTGTAGGAGACAGTGTCATTCATGTTGGGGCCGTCGAACAAGGTAAGCCAGGTCCTCGTGTTGTAGGAGTAGACGGTTGTACCCTGGGAGTCGACCATAGCGAAGACCTTACCGTATTTGTTATAGGCGTATTCGACGGTAGAGGTGTCCTGATAAGTTACCAGAGAGAGCCTGCCCGCGGCATCGTAGGTGTAGGTCGTGGTATTGCCGTTGGCGTCGGTCTTGGTCTTGAGCTTGCCGTTCTTGTAGTAGGTATAGCTCGTAGAGTTGTTTAAAGGATCAGTCTCTGTCAGGACGACGTTGACGTTAGGGTCGTAGGTATAGGTGGTCGTGTGGTCGTTCTGGTCGGCAACCGATATGAGGTTGCCCACTTCGTCGTAGTTGTAGGTTGTGGTGTTGCCTAAGCCGTCGGAGACGGTCTTTATGCGGTACATGGGATCGAACGTGCGTGTCTCGACGGATAAGAGAGAGTTGTCGGGCTTGTATTTCTTCATGGTGGTGTAGTTCTTGCTGTCGCCGAGCAAGGGTGGAGAATCCTCATAGGTAAATTCCGTAATCTCGCTAGTAGGGTCGGTGACTTTGGTAAGGCGGTTGTAATGATCGTTGTATTCGTAATAAGTCGTAACGGGATTGCCGTTCACGTAACGGGTGAGTTCCGTCATGTTGCCGAAAGCGTCGTAGTCGTATTCGGTAACCTTACTTTCGGGATCGGTTACGCTAACGCACTGGTTGAGAGCGTTATATTCATAATCAGTTTCATGGCCGTTAGCGTCTTTGAAATTCAAGAGGTTAGAGTTTTTGTCATAGGTATACTCTTCATAGCTGGAATCGGGATAGGTTTTCTTCTTAAGCCTTCCGAGTCCGTCGTATTCATAGGTTGTCGCGGTATCGTAACCGCTGAGATCTCCATATTTCGAGGAAATCATACGGCCGAGGTTATCATAGGTGTATTCAATGTAATTACCTACGCCGTCCGTTTCCTTTGTTATATCACCATAGTAATTATACGTATATGTAGTGGTTATATCTTCAGGATCAATAACTGCCGTAAGGCGGCCGTATTGGTCATACTGCTTTTCAACGGTAGAAGTACCTTGGTTATTCGGAGCGGGGGTATTTCTGAATATTAAATTACCATAGTCATCATATACGTACGACCAGGATCTTTCCTTGGCGTCTACCATCCATTCAATGTAATTGAACGAATTATAGTGAAAATATGCGCTATGGGCTTCTTCGTTGTCCAGCGTTTCTACTAAGCCATAATTATATTTGTTCGCCCAACCGCAGCCTCTGCCGTGTTCATCGGTTATCGAATTACGCATATATATATCGTCGAAAGAGTAATACGTAATTCCGCCATTGGAATTGGTGATTTTATTAATTTTGCCTTTTTCGTACTCATAGACGTTGGTGCGTCCACGCGCATCCACGACCGTAGTGACGCCTATTTCGAAGAGGTAGTCGTAAGTAGCATGGTTGCCAAGAGCGTCTTCGACGTCCACGCATACGTCACCTAATCCCGACGGGTCCTGTTCATATGTATACTCCGTCCTGTGATTCTCGGCATCGACATAAGCAGTGATATTGTGAATATAATTGACGTCTTCATATTCGTAGGTTTCAGAGTAATTTTCAGGGCCAGTAACCGAGATGAGGTTACCGTATCCATCGTAACCATAATTATACGTTATTGAGAGGAATCCGGTTCCACCGGTCGTTACCGTAGCTATCCTGCCATTAAGATATGTGAAACCCAAAGACCTGCCATTATTATCATATATTCTAAGCAGGTTTGCTCCAGTGTATATATAATTCAGGTAATTGCCGTTAAGATCCTCTATCTTTTTTATCCGATGAGTAGTGTTTTCCGTTACATAAACCTCAAAATAGTATTTCTGCAGTCCGTACATTACGGTATAACGCATCCAATAATAGGTCCCATTCTCGTTCTTTAAGACATATGAACCGTCGCAATCGGGCGAATAATAGAAACCTTCCCCGTCGTATTCATAACTGAATATCGTACCGTCGGGCGTTGTTACTAAAACATACTGCGGGGTATCGCCATCCGCGGGAATTACTTTCAGCTTAACGTCATGCGCAAGCGCCCAGCCAAAACCCATCTTCCCGTCAACCTCGCTGCTCGATGAGTATGTCCTTTTAAGGCTAAGGTTAATGCCGTGCTTTCTTCCTCTACAGGGTATAAAGATATCTTCCTTCGGTATAATAACCTGTCCGCCGGTTATCGCTATTGGGTCAAATACGGCATCACATTGCTGTCCTCCGAGCGCTTTCTCACCGGTACCCATGCGCGTCATTCCCATTCCGCCGTCAGGCTGAGGATTGTGGCCGGTGCCTGAATCCGAGAGATTGTTCGCCATCAAATAATCACCCGGAATAATCGGGCCTATCTTGCCGTACTCCAGCGTCCACGATCCGTTAGGATACACGCCTGGATCGTTTTTCGTGGTCCCGCCTTCTGACGCTCGGCGGTTTCCGCCTTTTATGCTTGCCAATTCGTCGTAAGCGAATTCCTTAATGCTTGGATCTGTCTTTACGGCGATGATCTGTCCCTGCCAGCATCTGT
>JAQUQS010000070.1 GCA_028715965.1 Candidatus Omnitrophota bacterium
GCTGGGTCAGCGAAACCGTCATGAGATAGGCGCACGCTTCGGCATCAGTGCCGGTCGGTTCTTCCCCTTTCAGCTCTTTCATGTCACCCATCATTCTCTCTAGGGTGATAGCAGTCTTCAGCCATTCAGGGATGGTATCTCCCCACCCTCCCGGAAAGACGACAATAGGGTCTGTAAGGCATCCTACGATATTGGAGATGCCTTTCTCTGCTGTCTTGTTCAATTGTATTTTTCTCCTTTCTTTAGTCCTTGAACCTGGTTATGTGTAAACAGGAGTAGTGTGACCTGAAGTTATCTATCTGGCTTTGCCAGAAGCCGTTCCGGAAGTCCAGCAGATAGTGCCAATAGCCCTGATACTCCTGCTCCCGGACGGCTACCAGGTAATCGGTGAATATCCGGACACAGGCCGACCTGCTACCCCATAGCACAATGACGCCGGGGATGTAGTTCTGGTCGTCTTTATACCTGGTGGGATGCCACTCCAGCTGAAGCCGTTGTAGTTTCAGGTTATCCAGCCAGAAGTGGCGGCCGCCGGCGTCATACGAGCCGATGTGGATATCCTTCCCTTCCAGCTCCTCTAGTATCTCCATGAGCCTTACAATGGCTTTCCTGCGTTGCTTTCGAAGCGGTATCCGGGCTGCTTTCCTCCCCAGTTTTACCGTAGTGAGCGGTTCCGGCTCTGCCAGCTTCACTCCTTCGAACAGGTCAAGTTGCCCTGACATACGCAAACCTCCCTTCTTTAGATTTTGGGTATAGGTAGCCCTGTGGAATTGAATGAATTGCCTTAGACCAGAGCAGGTTGCTTGCCCGCTCTTTCCCTAGTCTTCTCTTGCTCCAGGGCTTCTTTGGGGATGTTGCTGCGGATGGATTCAATGGCAGATAGCAAATAACTTGGTGTTTCATGGCTGTAGATAACGCCGCCGGTGAGCCGCTTCAGCTCCTCGATAAGCCGGTTGATACGGTCTTTCATGTAGTCGGGCAGGTTGGGTATCTTGACGGCTTCTTCAGCTACCAGCCGGGCCTGATCCAGGGGTTCGATTGCCTGGCTGACATACTCTTCCGCCATGTCCGTCGCCTCGATTACTCTTAGTCCACTCCATTTGATAGGCACAAAATCACCTCCTTTCCGGGCATGGATAACCCTTCAGATTTGAGCGCTAACCCGCTCATCGCCGGCACCTAGCACCTGAGCTAAGTGCCGGAGTCAATGGGCTAATACTCGTCGGGGAATAGTATTGTGGTGGCCGACCTGTCCGCCTCGGTGATTATCCAGATTTTGGGCAGTTCTTCTGACTCATAGGCGGACAGGACACGGAAGCCCTCTTTAAGGCTCAGGTCATTCTCCACTCTGTCTTCGTCGCCAAGCTCTCCCCAATCGCCTTTGACGTGGCGGGCCAGACTATCAGTAACGAATTTGGCGAACGCCTCATCGTCGGCCACCAGGTCATTGACTCCCATGGTCATCACCAGCTGGCCCAAGGGAAAAGCCGTATTGACTGCTGCAAACATGAATTCTCCTTTCCGGGCACAAATAGCCCTGTAGGTTTTAGTCTCTACCACTAGAACATCGTGGCTTGGACACCGTGTTTTTGCTCGTTGGCTTCCCAGCACTCCTGGGCAACCCTGCGGGCGTGTTCCCTTACCATCTCGGGGTCAAGCTCGTCACCCTCGGCTTTGTTGATGAACTCGGAGCGGTAGCCGGTGCTGGTCATACACCCTCTCAATTCAAGATGGTCAGCGTGGTCAAAGTAGTTGATATGCCAGGTCACGTTGACCGTCTTGCCGTTATTGAGCTTGACTATAAACTCCTTGACTGCCTTTTCTTCCAATGCTTATTCACCCCCTTTCAGCGCAAAAAATAAGGGGGATATTCCCGCACAGGGCAGGAATACCCCCCTTACAAAAAAAAGCGCACAAAAAGAGCTATTACGCTCCTCATGTGCGCTTCTTTGTTGTTTGGTCAAGCGTTCTTTAGGCTACGGCTACTTTCTCTTTCTTTTTGTGGCTACGCTTCGGCTTCTCGGCTTTGGTGATTGCTTCCGCTTCGGCTACCGCCTCGGCTTTTTCGGCTTCCTCAACCTCGGCTTGCTCGCCCTCGGTATTTTCGCCTTCCTCGGCTTCTGGCTCTGGCTCGGTTGCCTCGGTGTCCTCTGGCTCGGCTTCCGCCTTGTCCCCCGCCTTAGCTTCACCTGTCAGCATGGGCATGACCACCAGTTGATAGCCTTCAACGGCAAACAGGACTGGCGACTTGCCATCGGTGAGCTTGAAGTCCACCATGCCCCCGCAGGCTCTTAAGGCTTCGGTGAGGTAACTGCCGTCAATTCTCACCCTCACTTCCCCGCCCTCAATATCGGCTGGCATGGTAACTTCCCCTTTGTCATCGGGGCTGGACATCACCACACCGCCGTTAAGGTGCAGGTCTATCGGGTAAGACTTACTGTCGGCAAGGGCTTTGAGTGAAGCAATCGCCTTACCAGCTTCCACCGTATCAAGGTGAGCGGTGATGTTCGCCTCGGCGGGTATGAGCTTCTCGTAGT
>JAQUQS010000071.1 GCA_028715965.1 Candidatus Omnitrophota bacterium
ACAACAATTCTTACTCCAACAACTACTATCACTCTACATCCCTGGGGTCATACAATATAGCTACGGAAGGGTATACCGATCCGGGGACATGGCTGTACAACAATTTTGTCACCGGCGCGACATCGACCAAAGGCATGTGGGATACCATCAAGAACTACACCGTACAAAATATCATAAATCCTCTCAAGAGCTATGTGGATTCCTCTTTATTCGACTATGGGAATATCATAAGCTGGACAAGTGATGTCCTAGGCCTAGATACCAGTAATCCGCTAAACTTCGCCTCGTCACTTTACTGGCAGGACGAAAAGGTGCGTTATGGAGATAACGTGGATGTGGTCGGCACTCCATGGGAGATCGCCGTGGCACAAACGGCTACTTCGTCCTTCGGCCTTTCCACTACCAGTCCGTTCCTGGGGTATTCGGTGGCATCGGCGGTATCATCATTCGCTTCCAGCACAAGTCAATTATTAAGAGGGGACTGCGAGGAGTTGCAGGCATGGTGGGGCGATTTCGTAAACTCAAGCGACAGGTATGACAACTGGACCGCGAGCTTTATAGGGAAATCTACAAGCGGCATAAGCCACGCTGTCAGCTACTTCAAGGACACTCTTACCAACGAATGGTTGTTCGCCAGCAACACCGATATATATAAGACGGGTATCACCAGTACTTCCAGCGCTTTACCGAGCCAGATCAGTTCGGGCAATTTCACGGCCACACAATACACGTCGACCGATTACTATAGTCCGTACAATATCAACTACCAGATAGACCTGCCTCAATTCAACTACGCGTCATCATACTCGCCGAGCCTTTCGTACACGGCTACACCCGCGAGTTACGCGTACTCATATGAGCCGACTTTCTCGAGCTCATATACACCGTCTTATAGCGCTTCCGTGCCGACCGTTTACCAGCCGACATATCAGTATACGGCGCCGTCCACCACACAAAGCTTTACATATACTCCGTCGGCACAGATGACTTCATTACCGTCCTTCGATTATTCGCTCCCCTCATCAACCACCAACATGTCATATGAGCCGAATTATACTTTCAGTTTTTCCCCGGACCTCACCACAACCGTGCCTTCGGCCAGCACCACATTCTCTTACGGTGGTCTAAACATGTCCTACACCACGGATTACAGCTACGCATCCAACTTCGACCCGAGGACCTCTTTCAGCGAAAACCTTCTGCCAAGCTCAAGCATGAGTTTCGACATACCGACATATGGCGGCACTTTCAACACGTCTTCCCAGGGGGCGAACATCTCAACGCAAGGCATATCTTTTGACATGGCCGCCGCATCAGCAATGAACTATGGATATTCAACGCCATCCGTAAGCACATTTAACTCTTCTTTCGATTATAATCCCTCGTTCTCGATCGACATGGGATCCGGAGCGGGAAGTGGGTATGATCCGTTCAGTTCCCAATATACATATACGACCGGCATCGACAATAACTACATTGGTATGGACTTCTCGGCAATGAATGTTTCCGGTCTGGGGAGCCAGCAAATGAACACGACTTTCGGGTACGAGTCCTTTAGCGTGAGCCCCGATCTTTTTTCCGGGAACTTGTCAGGGTCCACGGGTTTCTCTTTCATGGACACATACTCTACGGGATCGGCGAATAACGATCTTTCGGGCCTGGGAACATCCTCATTCAATTACGGCACATATGCCGATCTTTCCAGCTCGTTCAATAGCAATATATCCAGCAGTGTCCCCGGCCTGTCGTCGCCCGTCAACATGTCATCTATTGGGTTTGGGGATCCGCTTTCTTCTTCGTTCATGCAAAATTCATATTATAGTTCCTATAACATGGACATGTCGTCCATGCCCGACATGACCTTCCAGAACAATATCAGTACACCCAGTTTCAGCTCGGGCATATCGACATTCCAGACCGAAAATTATTACACCCCAGGCATGACGTCACAAGACCTGGGCACATCCCTGACCACGACCTATGGCAATGTTGAGCAATCGATCGGTTCGTTTGATCTTGATATGGGCCTGGGAAACATGTCGACCACAACGTATGGAACGGCGAGATCGCCTGAACTTTCCATGCCGGACTTGAATACGATGGGATATTCTCCACAAACTACCCAGTTCAGCTATGGGAATGAAAGCGTGAACATGACCGTCCCCACAGGGATTCAGACGACCTATCAGTCCACTGGTATGCCCGGGACCGTGAATATAAGCTATAACGATACAACGACCAACTTTAACACACCAATATCAACGGGGTCGTCTTCCGTGCCCGGCATCAACACGTCGGCAGGCACATACACACCCCAATCTTATAATGATGTCGTTAGCACAAATAACGTGTATTCCTATACCGGTACGGGCGTATACGATCTTTCCAGCAATATCCAGAACAGCGGGGTTGCGAGCACCTATTACAGCCCGGTTACTTCATATGACGTCACCGTCGATCGGGACATAGCTGTGGGACAGCCCGTAACATACGACTTTAACAATTCATTCACAT